>NZ_JACJQM010000024.1:0-101789 GCF_014696655.1 Nostoc sp. FACHB-888
GGCAACCCCTTTTCTCCCCCTTAAAATGATTATCATTCTTGAGAAAACCTGTCTCTTGTTTTTCTTGGAATAATTTATTCTTTGGAAGTCCCTAGGGTAATCATATTACCCTAGCTTCCATACAAAAAACTTCTGAGGGACTTCCAAAAAATAAAATATTCCTAAGCAATAATGATAATCATTATTGCTTAGATACCCATGAGTTAATTCTTTGGGATAATTTATTTTTTGCTCTGGGAAGGAATCTTCATGAGGCGATCGCGTTCTTGTAGTACTCCCCGACCGACGGCTGGGATGGGAAACAACCACTCGAAACAGAGCATTTGAAGCGGCTACTTTGCCCAGGCTGTGAAGCCACTGGATGGGTAAGGGTAATCACAAACCTTGCTATTGTTGCTTGCGATGCCTTCTCTACGAGAGGCTTTGCCAACGGCGGGCGTAGCCATCGCCAAAAAATAAGCATCTCTAATCTTTACGCTTTTTTTGAAGTCAGCTTGCATTTGGACTGTTTATATAGATATAATTAAAAAATAACTTAAAACAAAAAAAGCCAAAATTAAATAGCAACCTGAAGCCGGGGACATGAGTCCCCGGTTTGTTTTTTAAGTGAACAAAAATCCTCAATTTAACCAAATTGATTGAGGGTTGAAGCGTCATAAATACTTGTGACAAATATTTATGACATTTGTCAAATTAAAAATGCTTGTTTAGTTTTAAATACAAGAATTACAGAGGTTTTAATTCGTAATTAATTATAGGCAAAAGGGGTAAATTGCGTGCCATGAAATTAATGCTAGAATGTCATAAATCATGGGAGACGTTTGATAAAATGTTTTGATGTGGTCGAGATAAATCCAGTTTAGAAAATTAATGATTACTGATTTATTTAATAGCAAATCTTTCTCCCATATGCATCAAATCGCCGCTATTTATTTGAAGTAATTACTTGAAATTAAAAATTGTAGTTGGAGTTATTCAAATGAACTCAATCCCAGTAAATGTGTTTGATGTTTATCAACTTTATTGTGAATATCTTAAATTAACCCAGATCCCCAGCAAGCAAGACAGGACAGCAGGAATCCGTACCGCTATAGTTCGTTTTATGCTGCCTAAATTGGGATTGCCCTTAGCAAAAGGGAAGAAACTAACTCAAGAGGAGGTAAACGCTGGATTAGATTTCATGAAACAGGTGCCGATATCGGAGATGCCTAATGTAATGGCATACCAGAGTGAAGTTTTTGTTTCTTTAGGTGTAGCAGGAAGTGCAAGTGCCCGAAATTACCGGATGCACCTAAAAAAGATGCTCTCTTGGTGTAATAGCCAATCTTGGTGGAAAATAGCTGCTAAAACAGATGCTACAAAATATTGCCCTCCCATCCGTCAAAAAAGAGGTCGAGTCGGCGATCATTTCCGGGTTACAGATAAAAAGCTTACATCTAGTTGCCCTAACTATGCTTATGGATTAAAAGAACACGAAATCTCAGATGTATTAAAACAAGAATTCGAGAATTTTTTAAGTTTTCAGATAGCAATTGTTGGCAATCGAAAACGTCAAGATGCTCCTTTAAGAAAGCGGAGCGCTATCGCTCATGTTAACAACAGTAAACGTTTATTAGGATGGTTATTCCGTTATCAGGATATACCTCTAAACCAATTAACTTTAAAAATTCTTGTCCCTACTAGCTGTTTATCTGAAAATGGACAGCGAGATGAAGAAGCTATCGATAAAATTATGGATTTTGTTGATGAACATTTACGATGGCTCAGGGAAACTCGTGGAGCTTCCCCTAATACCGAATTAAAAGTGGTGGAATCATTAGTTGCTGTTGCTAAATACTTGTATCACAAGGAATCTAAATCTAAATCTCGTGAACAAGTAGCTAACAAACGTGTTGGATATAAGGATATACCAATAATTGAAGAGTTGCGGCAATTAGAGTGCGAAATAATGGCAAGAGTCAATGTCACACCACGTTGCGCTGATGAATCCAAAAAATGGGTTGATTGGTTAACATTTAAAGCTTGTGTACAGCGTTTGCTCGAAGAATGCGCTCCAAAAGATAAATACGGTAAGCAACGCTCTTTACGGGCGATCGGTCAAAGTCATCAAGTCGCTTTAATTTGTATGCTTTTGAGTGCCTTTCCAGATAGATCCAGAACTATACAACAGTTAGAGTTAGGAAGAACTTTAATAAATCGCGACGAGAAATGGTTTGTTGAACATACAGCAGAGGATTTTAAAACAGGAGATACTTATTGTAAAAATGGACAGAAACGAATTGTAGAACTCCCAGCAACTTTATATCCCTTATTGCAGGAGTGGTTATCAAAATGGCGAGAGGTTTTCAATCCAAATCACCCCTATGTATTTACGCAATTGAATGGAAAACCCCTAACAGATGGCTCCCTATACAACTATTTTCGGAAACGAATATATCGTTTGACAGGACAAGCTTTCACTCCTCACATGGTAAGAAATTCGATTGTG
The DNA here is from genome assembly GCF_014696655.1 of Nostoc sp. FACHB-888. Taxonomy (NCBI): domain Bacteria; kingdom Bacillati; phylum Cyanobacteriota; class Cyanophyceae; order Nostocales; family Nostocaceae; genus Nostoc; species Nostoc sp. FACHB-888. The sequence goes on from NZ_JACJQM010000024.1 coordinate 2,489, forward strand.
ACATATCTCAAACTTTCTGGAACATCAGACTCGGTGCTAGCTGCGTTTGCGGAACTGATGGCTCACAGTCAAAAGATGCAGCAGATTTATGACCACCGTATTTCTGAGCAAAAAGTAGCTCCAGCTTTGCAGGCATTGCAGTCATTGCCTACGGGTACTTTACCACCACCGCCACCGTTGACTGTTAAACCTCCCAAGTGAAGCCTGGGGAGGAGATGTGCTGAAAGTAGTTATCCTACAGCTAACTCTATTGTGTCTATATTACTTTCGGCTTTCTGATTTCTGCCAAATGAATCTGCAATTATGTGCAAGACTTCTGCTTGTTCTTCTGGCGGTACTTGAGCAATCAGCGATCCCAATTTATAGAGTAAAGGATTCCCGATCTCTTAACGAAAGCATTTTCTTATTTGGCTCTCTCTAAGCTTGCAATCGCCAAAAAATATAGGCATTCTAAGAAGTTTACGTTTTTTTTAAAGTTAGCCTTGCATTTCGACTGTTTCTATGGATATAATTACAGTAGGAAATTAAAATCCAAAAAGCCAAAATTAAATAGCAACCCGAAGCCGGGGACATGAGTCCCCGGTTTGTTTTTTAAGGGAACAAAAATCCTCAATTTAATTAAATTGATTGAGGATTGAAGCGTCATAAATACTTGTGACAAATATTTATGAAAGTTGAAAAATTAGAAATGTTGGTTTAGTGCTAATCATCATGGTTTAAAAGATTTTAATTGTCAAATAATTCAATGTAAAAAGGTAAATAGTATGGAAAACCCCTACAGATGGCTCTTTATACAACTATTTTTCGCAATTTACATGGCAGCAGAATGAAAGATTTTTGGGAGGAAGTAGATTCTGCAAAACAAGAACCAGATGCTCAAAAACAGCAACCAAATTCTGAGATTTCAGAGATAGATGCTGCCCCTAAAAAAATGCGTGCTTTAAATCAAGCACCTATTTCAGGTCAAACCCAACTACAGCAAGCATTCCATGAACCCTCACAAACTGTTCAAGAACACATCACAAACTCTTCAAAAGAGTTTGTGATGTGTGTCTCTTCCACGCAAAACGAAATTTCGCAAGTTGAGGAGACGGCGATCGCACCCTTGGGGGGGTGCATCGCCTCAGACAGTCGAGGGCGTGAAAGAGAATGAAGTTGACTTGCCTGTGGCAACTGACTGCACGACGCTAACGCTTGTGGATACTGTACAAGGTGAACCCGCTTCGTTGTTAACTGAAAACCAAGACTCTGGTGAGGAACCGGAAGCCCCTCATGAGGACACTTGTTCCGCGCCGCAGCCTGAAATGGATAAATGGAGCGATCAAGCAATAGTTCAGCGTAGGGAATTACGTCAGGAAAGGGACAAGAAACTTAGACTGGCCAGTATGTCAGGTGATAATCCAGGATTTGAATACCTGAAAGAATGCTGGGATGATGACCCTATTTTGTGGATATTCATTAAGAAGTTGCTGGGCAAGTTTCCTAGTTGGTGTATGACTTGCGTAGATGGGGTGCTGGTTGATTGCAACAAAGAATAGATGCTACAGTCCAATAAGTGCAAGCCTTGTGTATGTCAAACAAACCAGATCCACAGGTATTAGAGACAGCGATCGCAGCAGCCAGTAATGCTCACACTAGTCTACATCAAGCTATTAATGAGTTGCGGCTTAACAAGCGTCACCGTGCCAAAAGAGATAATTTGTACGCACTTGGCTGAAACAAAGATGGAGCAAGCTTTTCAAAACGTGCTTTCTACCATCATTTTTGTGGAATAACTATGGTTATGCTGCTAGTTTTGATCTAGTTTGAACAAAATAATCGTCGTTTCAGGCACTTGAAATTTTCTTACCGTACTATTTTCTCGGATTGGCACGGTGACGCCTACATCATCCAGAGTCACAAATTTAAATTTCCGCATGATAGTTGATAGCTCTCAATCATACTTGCTTATGCACGATTACACTGCGATCGCACTATCCAACTCTGTACTGTATCTACTAGAAATAACAGGCTTTTGACTTACATTTTTCCATTTCCGCCCGATTGCTAGTAAAACTAATTCCATTTCCTCATCATTCGCATTTTCAATCATCTCTATCAGTTTCCTGCCAGAATCTTCTTTTTCTGATAAAGGCTTCTCAGCTAGCAGCTGGCAAAAATAACGACGCGAACCTGGGGATAACTGATCCATCCCCTCAAGTAGTGCTGCAAAAACTTCTGGGCTTACCCATTTATGCCCGGAGCGAAACTGGGATAGGTGATTTTGGCTTATACCAGCTAGCACGGCTAATTCCTTTCCCTGAATGCCGTGTCGATCCATCGCCTGCTTAAATAGCTGGTAAATTTGCATAAATTTTTGTTTCCTACTTTTATAACTACTAGATACAATGTACAGTACAATTTATCTACTAGATAAATCTGATCAATTTAGTAGGTTGATCAGATCGTAATTCTACTTCAAATAAAACAGCCCCGACAAGCGTACAGCTTATCAGGGCAATTTCTAAACCTGAAGACAATAGTATGACAATCCAGTGTTTTTCTCAAACGTCCTTTGACGGATCTTTGAGAGCTAATCATGTGCTAGATGCAACCTGCGAGGTGCATCTGTGACAGAGCAACATTATCGAATGACGTTAAGCGATGCGATCGCCAAATATCAGGGACATGATCTAACAGCAAAGGGACTTGTACATTTTTACATCCTAATTAAATGTCGCCCCGGTTGGAAAATCCGTCTTGAACATCAAAAAGTTTGCGAAGAATTAGGGATTGCTAAAACTGCTTTTTATAACGCTATCAGTCGGTTAAGAGAGGAAGGATCGATTGATTGGGAGGCTCCAAAAGGTATTTTAGTGTCAATAAGCAGTACTTTCCGCGAATGCGGAATAGATTCCACGATTGCGGAAACTGAGTCCGCAAACATGGAATCTCATTCCACGATTGCGGAAGCTGAGTCCGCAAATACGGAATCCCATTCCACGATTGTGGAATCAAAAAGCTCACAATCCTTGCATGATAATGGTTTTGAAGATTCCCCAAATTTATTAATAGATTCTTATCAAATTTTTAATAACTCTCTCTCAGATAGCGCGAGAGAGAGTTTTTTAGAATTTGCTAAGAAAAAAGCATCTCAGTTACCTAATCCTCCTCAGCTCCCGCAGCGCTGGATAGAAAGGAACTTTGATGAACTACGATCGCAGTGGTACAAGTCCAAGGGGCAAAGTTCCCCAGCGCAAAATTACAAATGGGAAACAGACCCGCGCACTCCTGACTGGCTAGCTGTAATCGAAGAGACGGCTAACCCTTTGGAGTTTGCCACTGATAAAGAAAAACAAGATTTTGTTCGGTGGTGTAACGAAACCAAACAATTTAGCTGGTTGAGGGGTGAATCATGAGCGAATTACCTATTTTTGAGCGTTCGCCAATTCTCCCCAATGAAGTTGAGGATAAGGAAATTTGGCGGCCAGGTTGGAACTGTTTCTGTTGCCAGGATACAGGCCAAATCCAAGCGCATTTAGTTAGGCGAATAATCCCCGATTACGACCATAACCGTGATCGCATTCCGGTTTGTCAAGGATGCAATAAATTTGACAGACACAATTTGATGGAATACGGAGTACTCGATACTCGGTTTGACTTATTTTTGTGCAAAAAACTAGACGCGATTTCTCGCTCTGAGTGGAAAAAGGTTACAGAGAAGAAATTTGAAAAGTATAAAAAGCAACTTGATATTGCAACTAGTCAAATTTCTAAATCTCACAGTTTAGCTAGCAGCGATCGCACTCTAAACGATGACCGAGAGGTACAGCAGCGCAAGGCTGAAATTGAGGCTATCAGCCCCGAACAGTGGAAGGCGATGAATGAATCTTACTTAGTAGGTAAAAAAGATGAGTGAAATTTCCTCTAAGAAAATATGGGTTGTAGGTGATCGCATTATTACAAGTGGCGATGCCTGCGACGGGCAAAGCCAACGCTTAGGAACAGTATCGAGTGTAGATAAGAAAATCGGTATCACCTGGGATAACGGGCTATCTTCCAAATATACCCCAAAACAAATGCAGGCTTGGAACTATCAAAAATTCTTAGAGGAAAAGGAGGCGACAGAATGCAACTTACACAACTTGACCTCTGCTCAGGAGTTGGTGCAGGATTTTGCCTCGCAGGATTGCAACACGGTCTTAAACTCATCGGAACCGCAGAGATTGACGAATACTGCTCAGGCATCCTCAAACTGCGATATCCCGGCATACACAACCACGGAAACGTGCGAGATATCCCAAGACTTGCTAAACAAAGACTTGGGTACTATATGCACCCAGGAAGAATTGACATTATTACAGCCTCTCCTCCCTGCCCTCCATTCTCCACAGAAGGCCAACGGCTTGGAGGTGCAGACAAGCGTGATTGTTTCCCCGCCGTCCTCGAAACCATTGGAGAATTACAACCAAGGTTTGCAGCCATTGAAAATGTCCCAGGACTTATCACCTGCCCCGATTACCCAGGACAGCCCACAGGCTCATATTTCAGAGGCGTGGTCAGAACCCTTGACCTCTTCGGGTACGATGCGGAATGGCTTACTATCGGAAGCGGCCATTTTGCCAGCCCCTACATTAGAGAGCGAGTATTGCTGGTTGCGATCGCCCGGAGCCTTAAGCCTCAGTGGGAAAGGGCGGCCTCCTGGACAGACCAAGCAAGAAGCAGAACTGAAGAAGTTAGGTTTAATAAACTCATGCGAGGTATTAAACCCGGCTATCCTTTGTCAGTGGTACGAAATCCCGGACTCCTGGCTAGACCCCTCGGAGTGCCGAGCCGCGACGGAACTATTAGAAGAATGCGACAGGCAGCAGGAAATCTTCTCGATCCTAGAGTTGCAGCGATCGCCCTTAATAGAATCGTCTACCTTAACTCCTTGTGTAGAGAACCAGTCGCCAGTTACTAGAGCTAATGCTAAGGCTGGAACTTACATTATCGATAACTCTGAATCATTGGGAATTATTAAGCAGAATTTAGGTTTTGGGTTTGTCGTTGACTGGTTTTCTTCTGAGTTTACTTACAACTGGGAACGAGATGATCAAATTATTGCTGGGTTAGCGATCGCACCACAACACCTAGTAGAAAAATTCTTAGAGGATAATCACCCTCAACTCTGCACCAGATGTTTAAAGGTAGTAGACAGAGAATACACCTGTGATAAATGTCCACCTATGCAGTGTACACAGCAAACTCAAGATGTACATTGCCCTAGCTGTGAATCGCCATTAATCAAACTAGATGATGGCTGTGGTGTGTGTGGATGGACACCCGAAAATTTCTTAGAGGAAACTGAGCCGCAGCCGGAAGCTGTCCAGAAGCCCAAAGGCAGACAGCGCAAAGGATGCCTGTACAGATATATTGAGAATAAGAAGCTGAAAAATGGAACCATAGCTAGCTACCCCCGTGTAATTGGCGACCGTAATCCTGATAATCCTACTCATTGGCGCTGGGGGTTTAACTGGGAAGAGAAGGTAGATGGTGAGTGGAAGGGGCGGAGTATTGGAAGTGTGCCATTAGGGGCGATCGCACTTATCCAATCTATGCAAAATGAAGGGGTTAGCTTAGAAGAAATAATCGGTTTTATTCGTAGAGCAAAGCTAAAAAATAAATTCTCAGAGGAAAAGTGCGATGCTATTAACAGAGCCTGAAATCCAACAAGTATTAGAGCGAGTTAAAGCTGCTTTTCCCAACTTTACTAATTGGGAATACAATAATGAAAAAAACGGGGAGTATTTTGGCTTTTCTGTGTGGGGAGAGTTTGTGATTAAATCCGAAGAACTAATAATGCCAAAGCGGTTTTTTATCACACTGGACACTAATCATGAGGACAAATGGCAAGGATGTTTAACTATAGGGCAACACAGCTATTTGTGGTCTAGTGCTGATGCAGGAGATGCCCACATAGTTAGTACAGAGCCTTGTGAAACTTTAGAAGAAGCAATTACAGCACTCAAGGCAAAAATATCAGAACTATTTCAAGCTTTCTTGGCAGGAAATTAGAAGGAGTAAGTAAAAAGCGATCGCTCGGGTTTCCTCTAAGAAAAATCACAGGTTATCGCGTGCAGAATGTGTTGAGTGATAGCTATCCTATTAAATAGAGTTTTAGCAAAACAGTCAATTTCACAGGTGTCTAACAATCAACAACAGCAATGCCAACTCTGCCAAAGAGAGATGAAATCTTTGACTGTCCATCACTTGGTTCCGCGACAAAATACCAAACGCAAAAAACAAGACCCAGGCCCAACAGCAAATATCTGTTCTGCCTGCCATCGACAGATTCATGCTTTATTCGATAATAAGCTGCTGGCCCTTGAACTCAACACATTAGACAAGCTCAAAAATGAGCCGCAAATGCAGAAATTTTTGGTTTGGGTAAGAAAGCAAGACCCAGGTAAGCGGGTATCAGTCCATCGCTAGAAAATAAGGTGGGATGGCGTAAGCGCGTTGCTCCCGGCGGATATGCCATCGCACGACTTGTACCCTAATATAGATGCGCTCTTGAATTTAGAGTAGTAAGCAAGGGTGATAGCAATTATTGCAAACATTACAATGACTAACTCTCAACCTCCACTGCCACAACCCGAACTAGAGTCTGCGGGTATTACCTTTGACCAATATGTAGAATTTACCCCAGAAAAGTTGGAACTGTGGGACGGATACCTGGGCTACGGCGGACAAAACCAACTTGGGTTTCATTTAGCAGTTTTGAGAAATATGGGGCTACTGGCAGCAATTCGTCATACAGAATTGTCACTGTGGATAGAAGCCCTAGACCGTCATCTAAAAGAAAAACTAGAAACTGTCAGCGCTCAACCTGAAGTAGCCGAAGCTTTGCTAAACCGCCTAAATCGAGCAATGGAAAATTTGGCAGCAGTGGCAGAGTATTTGGAGGGATAGCAATACAAAAAGTATTTTGGCTTACTAGGCAGTAAGTATCTTGCACTGATGTGATATAAACGCTACACAGCAACTTGAATTAAGCTAATATTCTTCTCAAGAATATCTATTTCATCTTGAGATAGTATTTTAGGTTGCATTTGTTGCAGGTCACGCAGCACAATTTTGACATCCTCAGCATTAAACTTATAATACTCAGTTAAACTTCCGATGGGATGATTAAAATCTCGATAGCGGTGTTTGAAATACAGTTCAATATTCCCTCTATGCTCCCAAGTTCCTAATACTCTAATAGCAGCACTCGAATAATAAGTAAGTAAATCTATTTTTACTTCTGCTACTCGCTTGATAATGGGTCTTTGAGTTACTCCTATTTTGTAGATAATTCCAATATTAGTTTCAATCTCTAAAAAATACAGACTAGAGGATAGAATATAATTATTCATGTCAGGAGGCAACAGTTGTCTCCCTGTTCCCCTCTTAGGAGGCTTTGGGTTTGATGAACTTAAGGGTCATGCGATCGCTCTCCCCAATAGTGAGGAAGCGTTGCCTATCTTTTTGACCTTGGCTCAAGGTTGGAGGTAGTGTCCAAACTCCACCCGGATAGTCCTTGGTATCTTTTGGGTTAGCATTAATCTCTGATTTGCCTACCAATTTGAAGCCAGCCTTCTCTACAGCAGCAATTACCCCATCAAGAGACATATAGCCAGTTTTAATACTCTCTTGTAAAGAAATATCTGGTTTGCCACGGTGTTCTTCCACTCCCAAAATGCCCCCTGGCTTGAGTGCTTTATAAGCCGCCGCATAAACCTGCTCGTCATAGCCAGCTTTGACCCAGTTGTGAATATTGCGGAAGGTAACAACTAGGTCTACAGAATTGTCTGGGGCTAGGGTAAGTTCATTTGGGGGATTGATTTGGGCGACTTTAACCTTACCAAAAACCTCTGGATTAGCTGCCAGTTTTTCTTGGAAAGCCAAAGCGGGTTTACTTGTGCTGGGAGCAAAGTTAGTAACTATGAGTTGTCCCTTTGCCGCTAGAAATGGGGCAAATATCTCGGTATACCATCCGCCCCCTGGCCACAATTCAACCACAGTCATATTTGGGCGCAGACCGAAGAATTGCAAAGTCTGGGCTGGGTGGCGGTACTTGTCTCGGAGGCGATTTTGCTCTGAGCGATAACTGCTGGTGAGTATGGTTTGGAGTGTGGTTGTACTGTTGAATGTTGCTTTTTCACTCTCGTTGGCTAGAGTTGGGGGCATTACGGATGCCAATACAAGGATTGCTAGAGTCAGGGCTTTGAGTAAGCCTTTGCGGCGGGTAAGATTTTGTGCAAATTTCATAGCTGTTGTTTTTACTTTCCGCTTTAGCATAGGGCAAATAGTGTTCTCCTAAATGAGTGCGATAACGTACCCGTCTACTATAGGTATTACTCTCCCGTTTTCCTCTCTACGAGACGCGCTCTGCGCGTTCGCTTGAATGAGGAGCGATCGCTCCAGAAAGTCTATTGCTGTATGTAGGGGAAACTTGCCGCAGTAACAAGCGATGGAAAGGTAATCTCTCCTGGGGCTATGCAAATGCTAATAGCGCTAAAAAAAAGGCATCAAGGAAAAATATTTTATTTTTTAAACATGCTAATTGCTGCAATACCAGACGCACCAGCATCAAGACATTTTTGATAATTGTTTTCGTTAATTCCCCCAAGAGCAAAAACTTTCATTTGTGTTGATTTGCAAGCTTTAGTGAGCATATCTAGACCAATACCTTTTGCTTCTGGATGAGTTGGGGTCGCAAAAATAGGTGAAAAAAATACATAGTCTAATCCTTCATCCTCTGCCTCTTTTATAGATTTTAATGAGTGACATGATTTTCCAAACAGTATACTATTGCTTTTTGCCTCTGGCATTTTAATTTGGTCTTTTTCTCTCAAATGAAAAGCACTAACTAAAGAAGATTTATAATTTAGAGAAAATGGTAAAATAATTTGCAATTCTTTGTCGGATAGATTCTCAATAATTATATCTATATTTTCTCTATTTGCCTCATATAATCTTATATAACACGAATCTGCACCGTTGCTGATAGCTCTGTTTACCCATTTAGTAACTTGAGCAGCAATTTTTGATTTGTCAGAACAAATTATTTCGGAATTCTCTCCTGACAAAATATCAAATATGGCGATTTTTTTAAAAGGTTTTATTGTTTCTTTCATAGAACCCTTCTTTCATTTTACAGTAATGGTTGTAGCAGCATTTATCTCATTAAAGCTCTTAACTCTACCATTTTCCTTATTCTGGTGAAACCAAAGGCAAATGCTCTTAATTGTCAGTTCTGGGGGATAATCAGCTAGTCGGCACGCTCCCCGTAAACCCCAATTGGAACCAAATCAGCTAAACCTATTCTCAGATGTGACCCTCACACCAGCACGTAGAGCAAAGGCGCTGGTGATGAGTGCTGATGCCCTGCTGAAGTGGAAATCTCAGATTTTGGATTATCAGCAACGGGTGAGGGAAAGTCAACCAGCAAAACAGGTGACACTGTTTGACATTGCACCCAACCACTGCAACCCAGATGCGATAGATCCTTTTACTCTGCCCTTGCAATCAATGGCGTTTTACAGGATGCCAACAGATGCGGGTAGTGCCGCTATTTATTTTGTGATCGATAATGCCATGCCCTTGCTGTTGTATGTTGGTGAAACAAGACGATCTGGTAAACGCTGGAAAGGTGAGCATGGATGCAAGCAATATCTAGATAGTTACCATTCACTGCATCATCATTATGGACTGCAACGGGAAGTGAGCATCGCTTTTTGGTGGGACACTCCCACAGACCGACGCTCACGGCAAGAGTTGGAATTGAATTTGATTTTGAAGTGGCGATCGCCGTTCAATAAGGAAAACTGGGAGCGCTGGGGGCAACCGTTTGGGTAGAAGAAAGTAAAGTTTAGTATCAAAGCAAATCCCTTCTCCTAACAGAGCGATAAATTATTAATTGAAGCCCTATAGCTTCATAGGCAGATTTGACAGCCGATGTTCAATTTAGTAAGAGGTAAAGACGCTGTTGTATCTCAATCTGTCTCGTCAACTAACAACACCCAACTCGAACGCTGATATTTCCTCCTAGTGGTAAACAGAGGGCACTGTAACTGGTTGCTCAATACATTTTAATCAGTACAACCCTGAACGAATGATGGATGTGAGGAAATAACTAAGTGACTAGAGCTTGGGTGTTGTTGTTTTGGGAATATATATAAGCAACGCCTAACTGCACTATCCCCTTCAACAGCAGAATAATTAGTTGATTATTATTGGTATTAATAGTTATTATTCTGGTTTACCGAACTGACCAATTAGAGTAAACCGTAATCTTTTTTTAGTTTTACTTAAGTGCGGTAATCATCATTTTATTAGGTGATGAGAACCGAATTTACATGAGTTTTAACCATACTTATTATAAATACATAAGCACAAAAGCAAGTGCAAAAACGATTAAACAAGAGCTAATTAATGCGAGAAAGAGTTATGGTACTAGTTCGTTACAACCCCTGGCAAGAATTGAACGCTTTAGAACGTCACATCAACGGTTTATTTGGAGATACCAGAGTACCATCTGCACGGTTTGACAGAGATTTTATTAGAGTTCCGGCTGCTGAGTTGCACGAAACTGATGATGCTATTCATCTCAAACTAGAACTGCCAGGACTAGACGCTAAAGACCTGGATATTCAAGTCACCCAAGACGCTGTTCACATTAGCGGTGAGCGCAAGTCCCAAACTCAAACCGAAAACAATGGTACTACAAGAAGTGAATTCTACTATGGTAAATTCCAACGTGTAATTCCTCTATCTGCTCGGATTCAAAATACTAATGTCACCGCAGATTATAAAGACGGCATTTTGAATTTGACACTGCCAAAAACTGAGCAAGAAAAGAACAAAGTTGTCAAGGTTAATCTGGAACAACCTACTGCATAGTTTGAAATTACTCTACCTCCAATAATTGATTGAGATAATGAAAGCCCAGTCATCTCATAACTGGGCTTTTTTGTATGTGATCACTTGCCTGGGGTTTCCTCTAAGAATTGGGGGCGATGCCTACGGCGGCAAGCTACGCAAAAAGCAAAGCCTATCCAAATTTAGATTCTTGCCAACCACTTTCCAAGTGATAAATCTGCTAGTGATTCTAGGGAATCAGGATTTGGAATTAACTCCTTATAAGTGTTAATTACTACAGGAGAAAATGATTTATAAGAAAGGCTCCAATACAAATTTCTAGGTCTTTTTTCTCGTGGTATGGCATCCCATTCAGATTCCAGCCTCATCCGACCAAACCCCTCTGGTACATGACCAGCATAGGTTACAACAGAGCCATCCATCCACAGCCTCATTCTGCCAATAACTTGTCTTCTTTGTGTAAATAATAATGAGCTTGGAGTTGCCAGCCATAGAAAAATGACTGGTTCATTAATCTTTCTTTGATAGCATAGTTCGGCTACTGGTTTAGCTTTACCTCTGCCATATCTAATAGTATTTCTACCTTCAATTTCTTCTTTGATTCGCCCATCAAAGCCAAGAACTTTCTCTCTAAGTTTGAGAATTGCTTGTTGTTCCTCCCCAGTGCAAGCACCAAGCCAATCTAAAAGTAGTTGCGGTGGTTCTGGAATGTTGCTTGATACAGTGCTAATATCAAGTTCCTGATAGGTAATTGGAATTGACCAAGTTTGATTAGTATCAGTATCTTGCAGTTGTAAGTAAAAATTTTGATTAATCTGGGCAATAGTAACCTGCAAAAAATCAACTATCAACTTTGTGTGTTTGCGGTCAATCAAATTATGTCTGTGAAATGAGGGTGCGTAGCTTGCCGCCGTAGGCATCGCAACTAACCGGACAGGCTGGCTGTAATCAATTTGCTCTAAAAATGGTTTCTCATCTAATAAATTGTCATAATACCGAGTTAGTTGTTGAACAATATATCTATCTTCAGTATTTTTGAGTTCTAAAATTACTAATTGTCTCGTGTCGTTAAGTGCTAAGATATCGCAGATTTCGCCCTTAACAGCATACTGTCGTTTTAAAGGTGTTAAGCCTGATAATTGCTGTAGGTTATCCCAAACAAAATCTTCTAATGCTGCTTCTGATGCAAATTCCCAACTAGAACCTGTTTTACGTAGTGCTGCACCAGCTAATATATCTTCGTCACTGCAATATTAATAAAGTAATGAGTATTATTGCATAATACGAGCGCACCCAAAACTGTTTCACTCAGGCACATTTACAGAAGAGTGAAATATGGGATGAAGTGCGTGAGTTGGAAATCCTTCTCGTTTAAGTTGGTGTTCATTCATATAGTCGTTGTCTAGGATTCCATAGCATTTAGTCTTTTGGGCTATTTCCCTTACAAAATCATCGGTGAAGACTACTCCAAAATAAGCACTATCTTTAAACCGTTCACCTATCCAAGTTGGATCAATTAATTCTCCATCATTATTTACTAGCCAAGCATGGGATACAGCTATATCAACATCATCACTTATAGCAAATTCCTCACAGTAGTTTAGGTTTGGATACCTCAACAATCCTTTTAAGCAATTTTCAAAGCAAGCTTTACGTTCACCTTTAAATGGTGATTTGACCTTTTTTACAAAAGGTTTACCATAATCCAAAACTAGCCTTTGTGTACTTTTGTATTGAAAGTCAGAACGTGTGTTAAGTTTATCAATCAAGTCTGCTTGTTCTTTTAATATTGCCAATAGACGGTCTAAATTACTGCTCATTATTTAAATACTTTTTTGCTAGTTCTTTTTCAAGTTGTGGATTTCGGTGTTCGATGATTTGTATGAGGCTGACTAGCCGATTGAACCAGTATTCACGAATCGCATCAATTTCTAAACAGGCATAGTTTATTGACAATTTTTCATCTGAGTTAGTTGATGTAGCTCCAGATGCTGCTGCAATATTCGCTTTTTTCATTTCCCCAGCACAAAGCGCATACTCAGCCTCTATCGTCTTCTGAAATTCTTCAGCAATATTTAGCTGTTCTGGGGTCATGTAACTCTGATTTTTAAATACTTCACTTGTCGCTTCTTTATTACTCATAAAATTAAAATTTTTGTATATATAAAACTATTAGTTCTTGACCTCATTATAAATATATATTATCCATATTTTCATTTTATACCTATTATTTTAGTCAAAAAATCATTCTATTCTATAGGCTTTAGCCAACCAATACATTTTTCATAATAAAATTCTTCATCTTCACAGTTAGCAATTCTAATAATATATTCTTGATGATGAGGGAAAGAGAAGGAACCAAAATATCCTTCTTTTATCGAACCATCTTCTAATAATACAAAATAAGTTCCATTGTCTTCCGGTAGCCCTTCAATTAATTCAAACTTTAATATTTTATTTGACATTTGAATTCTCCTTAAAGGAATCGCTAAAATCCTTTTTGTTCTAACTGTCTGAGTTTTTCTAACTTCCGATTTAGGAGTGAAGCATCACTTTCAGGTTCAGCATTGTCATCCACTGTACGTTCCTCTTCCAGCCATTCTAACAGTTCGGCTTTTGGACAAAATGACATTGTAGGAGATTTTTCATCACTCTTATTTTGGGGTTGTATAACTACATCATCTCCCCATTCTTCTAAGATTTTTTGACGGCGTGATTCTGTGGATTCAGGTTCTGAAATCTCATACATAACTTCAATTTTGAGATAGCCTCCTTGACTTTTGAATTGCCAGCGACTATTGTAATGTTCAAAATGTTTTTTTGCGCCCCGTTCAGTCTTCCAGCGCTTGCACCAATGTAAATCTTTATTAGTCCAAGCATATTCAGTATCACAGCTAAATGTATATAGCCAACCTAAAGGCTTATCTTCTTTGGTATAACAACGGTATCCGTAGTACATACATATAAGTTTCCATCTGCTGATTATGATTCTTTTCCGCCCATTACTAGAACTGGCTCAATCCAAACTAGTTTTCTTTGCTGCCTACCTTCTCCATAAGCTTGATTACGTAAAAAACCTCTGCGCCAATGGACGCTTTTAGTACCATGTGTACCGCTACTGCCTTCACTGCTTTGCATCCCTTCACGTTTGAGTCGATATCCAAGTCCTAACCAAAGTGGTTGATAAAAATCTTGCGCTTGCGATTTGCCAAAACCCCTATTCACTCTGACTAGTTCACTGGTTGTATCTACAAGTTCAGGGCGGCACTCCATTATCAAAATTAATCGTAGTAAAATTGAGTGCAGATATTCATTAAATCCTTTGACTACCTTGGGGTCAATATCTTCAGAATCGGTATAAGTAAGTTTTTGGGCATCAAGTTTAAATCGACGGCAAAAGGAGCTAGAACCATCGGTTGCTGCCCAATAGAGGATACCAGCTTCACTATCGTAATGCCAAAAAATAGCATCAACGCTCTTATTTTCAGGAGAAAGAATCACACCTTTGGGTAGCATAAACATTCCCGTTTTCATTGCCCAGTTTAAACTGTCAATTTCAACGGTTAAAACCGATTGCATGAGTGCTTCAAGTAAATCTTTGTTCACCCAATATGCCGGACATTTAGCTTGACCGACTTTAAACATGGTGTATAGGGTGATGTAAATCGATTCTGCGGGATTAATCCTTAATTGACGCAGTAGTTTCTGTTCCTCCGTAGAGTAGAAAATGTCTGCAACAAAACTGCAAATTTTCTCATAGCTTTCGTAACCGTCTACATGAACAACGGGACGAATAACAATTTCATTAAACCAACCTCTAGGTTTTTTACTCATGCAGCACGCCTTGAAAACTCTTCACGATGCCATTGTAGAGAATCTTGTCTAGGATAATACTGTTCCTGGGTGGGTAAGATAATGCGATCGCCCCTAAATTCCCGCATTGGTTTGGCGTTGGGTGAATCTTCCCGCAGGTTCTCAGCAACAATAATAGTGTAATCGTCATTAATGGTGAACCAAAAGCGGTCAAATGCCCAGTGATGATTCTTGCATAGTGACAACCCATTATCAATGCGGTCGTCGTAGAACTGGGAGAATGGTTTGATGTGTGAGCCATCAACGATGTTCTGACCGAGTGAGTCGAGTATTTGCAACCCGCAAAAGGCACAGCGTTGGTTGTAAGTTGAGACAACGATTTTACGAAAAGCACCATCTCGCACAATTACAGCTTGTTCATCTTCTAATTCTTCTGGTTGGTAGACCTTCCCGCCAAAGCGTTGCAACTGGTCTTGTAGTTCAGCAAAGGCGTTGACTTGTAGTAGTGGCTCGATATCCTGTGTACGCTCGTTAAACCACGAATTAATGAGTGTGTGGGTTAGTACAGTCCTGTTCTGGGGATTTTGCAGCAGTGACCAGAGTTCATCATCAAGGTAGGCGTACTCAACTGCCTGCCGAATAGCCCCAGGAGTAACAATTTTTGCTTTAGATGTAACCGTTAATTCAAATCCGAGATTGGGTTGGAAATGCCAAAAGCCATCGCTTCTAAGGTAAAAAAACGGTTGCCCAATATCTGGTTTGCGTACTGGCTCCAGGTGACTCCAAAGTTTAAGAAATGTGGCAATGAGTTCAGCCGATAAAGGAACTTGATTTTGCCTAATCTCCCCCTGGCTTATTAGCTCGATAATTGACAGCAGCAAAATGGGTTTATTTGGTGCAACCCCACTAGAACGGGATACCCTGAGATTGGCAAACTTATTGATGTAGTAGGCGAGATTTTTCGTCATTATTCACATAACTGTATAGGTCGCTTGCCATCTGCCACAAATTCTTACTGATTTACTCAACTAGAGCTAGAGCAATTTTGTCGTTTAAAATAACCGCTTTTGCAGTAGTTATTGGTGTATAAGGCATTACATCTTTGCAATAAAACAGTGGGTGGCCGGGATGCAAGTTATATGTAACTCGCTGGTAGCCTAATCCTATGAGCGATCGCACAGCCTCATTAGTCAGCTGCTCCCACTTTAAAGACTGCAAAATCCCAATTACATAGGCGTGGACATTTTTGCGCCCTTGAGCGATCGCACGTTCTCGTCCCTTGCGCTCAACTTCAAACACGGCATCAGTCAAGGTACACACCCCAGCATGACTAAGCAACAACCCGCTTTTTCCCCCTGACTTGAGTGAAAAGACGTGGTAATGCAGGTTGAAGTAAACTCCTACACGCTGACCGTAGTATGCGGCTGGGTAAATTGTGCTAAATGGATACCGATGAGTCATGATGAGCGTGCAGCTACAACCTGCATAGTTTACAGCAAATATTAGCTAACTAATACCGATAACCGTAATGTAACCGAGGTGTTTTTAGTTACTCGCAAGCTAGAGTGTAGCCGAAATAACGAGTATCTAAAAGTACAATGAGCGAGTCAAAGTTTTTGGCGATTGACCCGAAGTTAGAGGATTATTGGCGGGCAATTATTCTGTTCGGTAAAAACGTTGCTTGTTATAAATTTGCGTTGGCAAAGTCATTGTTGGAATTAGCACCGCAGGGTAAAACTAATATCACCTTGGAAGAGTTAGCAGAACCGTATTCACGTTATGTAGTTGAACACATACAGAAGTGTGATACGCAACATCAAAAAACTGACCGCCCGTATCCTTTTATTGAGGCGTGCCGACAGTTTAAAGCGGGTGCGATCGCAAGAGACGAATTACTTGAGATAACAAGGAACAAAGGATTTGATGTGGTGTTAGGTGCGTTCCACAATGTTGGTTCTGGACAAGTACCCGTAAGCTTTTACGACAAGCCCAGGAAGCGCAAAGAGATTATTGTTAAGGATGAATTATTTAAGTTATTAGAAACTGAGCAATTTCATAACTTATTACCGGAAGTAGATGCAAGGTGGCAACTTGTAGAAACTGCTTGGGATCTAGATATTTCACGCAATCTCCTAACTGTAAACTACGACTCAGCCCAACAGTTGCTATTTACATTTGGCGAAGGCAAGCGGCGGGTAGATATTACCTCATGTCGGGATGCCCTCAACGGCTACCAAAAAGGTAAGTGCTTTTACTCGTTTGCAGATATTTCGATTGAGGCAGGTTCCAAAAACCTAACCGATGTAGACCATTTCTTTCCTCACTCTTTGAACAAATTTATACCAAGTATCGATGGTGTATGGAATTTGGTGCTGTCATCTACAGAGTGTAACCGAGGCGAAGGAGGAAAATTTGATAGGCTCCCTGACACCAAATATTTAGAACGCCTGCACAATCGCAACGAATTTTTGATTACCAGCAACCATCCTCTACGCGAAACGCTTATTCAACAAACGGGTAACACGGAAGAAAAACGGCACGATTTTTTGCAGTCCATATATAATACGGCACAAACACTTTCAGGAACTGGAAGTAATGATGGCTGGAAATCAAAGTTTGAATATCCAGTAACGTTCTAAAATAGCAGGTGCAACGTCTGGTTTCCAAAAAAAAATATGCGCGAATATCGCTGCACCCGTAATGCTCTTTATGCTCATGACTGCACTGGGCGCAATGACATTAGAGAACGACAGGGGCATTACATCTGGGCAATCAACGAAGAAGCTGCATGGCAAGAAATGGCGCGGCGGTATCCAGAAGAAACCGAGGCGGGGTTTACTGTCCAGGAGTGGGAAAGTTTTGACGTTAAGGTGGTGGAAGTGAGGCGAGATGAAAATGGAAACATCATTAAGGAGTAATAAAGTGACACAAAGTCAGATAATTAAACAACTCCTTGACCCCTATGATTTTTCTCAAACTGAATGTGATGGCATGACTCGCATCTGTCACACTGTACTAACTAATCACGGCATTGAACATCACCCGATGATTGGGGTTTTGACTCAACATCATCAACACATTGAGCCGCATTTATGGATTGATTTACCAAGTGGAGAACGCATCGATTATCGAGCTAAGATGTGGCTTAAAGGAGAGGGTATTCCTCATGGAATCTTTCACCCTCAAGACTTTCCAGATGTCATCTACACTGGTCAACCTATAGAACTAGATGTGTTGTCACCAACACTACTTGAAATACTAACGCTGAGATTTGATTGGGAAAAGTTTCAGCAATATGAAATACCTAACGCTTAATTTTGCACAGGTTCTACCGTCATGATATATTGACCATACGCACGACCATTCTCCCATTCCCTAGCATCAACTATATAATAAGTATTATCAAGCTTGAAGACTGACATTCTTTTATTTATTCTGGTCGCTACTTGGCTTGCAACATTGATAAGTTCTTTAAAATTTTCAGATGCCATCTATAATTCCAACTCAATCTTGATAAACTGCTAGTTTTTTTGATTAATTATCAAAAATGTAGATTACAAAATATTAAATATATTTTGTAATCTACAGGTTATTTGCTCACCAACAAGATTATTACAAAATCGCTTGATATAAACTAAGTATAATAAAATTGAAGAACATCCATCTTTATTTTAACTATTAATGATTAGATCATTACGGCTGCTAAATTTTAAAGCATTTGAGAATCAATTGGTTGAGTTCAAATCGCTTACCCTACTCTCTGGTTATAATAACACTGCTAAATCCTCTGTATTGCAAGCACTATCACTGCTGCATCAATCTTATTCCTCAAATTTACTACAAAACACTGGTTTATTGCTCAATGGTAATTTGGTAAATATTGGCACAACTAATGATGCTTTGTATGAAAATGCAAAAGAAGACTATGTAGGATTTGAGCTTATTTTTAAAAATGAAACTAAAGGAATATGGCACTTTAACTATAACTCATTAGAGAGAGAAGCTGATGTTTTAGAGATTGGATTCAAATCTGTTGATGCCGATGTTTATCATTCAAGCATTTTTAGCGGAGAATTTCACCACCTTCAATCAGAACGTGCAACAACTGCATCAGGAATCTTAAATTACCAAAGGCGAGAACTTAGACAAATTGGGGCGCTTGGCGAATATACAGCACATTTTCTCTACACTTACGGTAATCAACCAATCCCCATCGCCGAACTCGCTCACCCGCAAGCAAAATCAACAAATTTGCTAGACCAAGTTGAGGCATGGATGGGAGAAATAAGTTCTAACCTACGCATCCAAGTTGACGCATATCTAGATATGGATTTGGTTAACTTAAAATTGAGTGACCCTATTGGATACGGCATTACCTACGTTTTACCAATTATCGTGGCAATCCTAGCATCCAGTCCAGGTGCGTTAATTCTTATTGAACACCCAGAAACTGGACTTCACAACCAAGCACAAACAATGTTGGGTAAGCTGTTAGCGCTGGCTGCTAACTGTGGCGTTCAAGTTGTGGTAGAAACTCACAGCGACCAGATTCTAAACGGTATTCGTCTTGCGGTACATGGTGGTAAAATTGAGCCGGAGGATGTGCAATTGCATTACTTTCAACGTCAAGAAAACCAAGGTCAAGCTTTTATTAAAGTTGTGTCACCACACATTGATAGAGACGGCAGAATTGACCGATGGCCTTATGGGTTCTTCGATGAGTGGGAAAACATTTTAATGGTTTTGCTAGAGCCTGCCAAAATATAACTTTATGAACGATTTTACACAAACCTTTTTTCTTAGACAAGAAGCTCAAGCGAATTTAGATAATTTAGTTAACAATTTACAAACAATACAATCTTTATTACAAGAAGGTCAAAGCCCAAGAATAGAGAATATTATTAAAGAATCAATATATCTTATTGAAAACATCATGCCAAATCTAGCATTTGATAATGCTTTGAAATTGACTTATTTAGTTAGATTCTTAGTGAATTGTCTATTGAATTTAGAAATAATCAGCAGTGATACAGATAAAATCAATCAGACTATTCAAGAAATTACTATTTGGCATGATACTGTTATCACAATATTCCAATCCAACTAATATATTTAATAAATAAAGAAGCACATTAACGCCTAATATCAACAAACACGTAAATGTGTGTAGCGATGCCTACGCTCATCTGGCAGTTATACTATGTCGTTTACTACACTTCCAACTCACGTAGCAATGCCTCATTTCTCCTTTGTGCCTCTTCCCCACTAGTTTCTACCACATCAAAAGCTTCTTTGACTGCTGCTTGCACTCTAGGCGGCAATGATTCAAATTTCTCAGAATTGAGTATGACGATGCGGCAACCTGGGTAAGGCATAAAATCAGTAAACGGTTCCATCCCCGATGTAATCAAAGTTTTGCTAAGTTCGGCAATGGGATGATGAGGCTTTTGGTTGTCCTCACTGCGGTTGATTTCTGATGCCATATAGCCGCAAAACCAACTCAAAGTGTCAATATCTTTCTGCAATGCTGCCAAAATCCCTGTTACTACTTGTTGGTTCAGGTTGACAGGTAGATTATCAAAGATGCTGTCTAGGGCTTCTGGACTGCGTTGGTGGCAATAACGCACCGCAGATTCAATAAGTTTATCGATTTTAGTAGGTTGAGATTGCCCAAATCCTTTGCCAGACATGGTAGTTGGTGTATTGAATACAGGGATTTTAGCAGGATTTGGGGTTGTGAGGTGGCGATGTTTACTTTAAGGGGTGCGCCTACGCTTGGGCTTTCCTCTAAGAAAAAATTGAAGTTATACCGCTATGTTTCAAGGTTCAGGCAATTTGGCATAACTTATCTCTGAATTGCGGTTTAAATGAGATATCAACACAACAGAACAGCCACAAATCGCCAGTTGTTGACCCAACGCTGTAGAACTCAGCAGCCAACTCACAGCGCTCGGTTATCGCTTCGCCACAACTGGCTAGTAATGTACTAGAAAATAAATAGTAAATCAGCGATCGCTCCTCTGGTTTCCTCTAAGAATGAGGGGCGATGTCTACGACGGGCTGTCCGATGTCGCTCATTTTCCAACAGAACCATCGCAAGTATGCTCCCAAACTGCCATAAACTCTTGCCACTCCTCCTCAGTCTGGAGCGGTTTGTCTTTGGTCAGTCCCACTATTCGGACTAACTGCCTAGCTTGGTCTGGGTTTTCGCCAAGCTCTATCAACTGGCTTTTTAGGTTGGGGTCGTAGCCTTGGGCTATTAGCAAGGCATACTCGGTATCGGTCATGCCGAGGTCGTGGGTTTCAGTCATGGTGGGGGGTGGGCGATCGCTTTCCTCTCCTAGATGCCAGTATGCGACAACTAAAAACTATGGGTTGGATGAACTTTCGGATGCGAGCGATGTGCGCCACATTCCTAACTATCAATTGCGGTATTTCTTGGCATCACGGGGCTAAACATTATATGAACTATTTAGTAGATGGAGATTTAGCAATTGATAATTGGCAATGGCAGATGCAATCAGGTGTTACTAATCCGCTTAGTGATACTTTTCGCATATATAACCCAAATAAGAATATTCCAGAAAAAGACCCAGACCTTAAATTTATTTACTATTGGGTAAGCGAACTAAAAGGTTACAGTCTACCAGAAATTATTCAAGGTAAATATATTGGCACTAGTTCTTATCCACCAACTATTTTAGATTGGGCTAAAACCCGCAAAGTTAACGGTAAAATCATCTCTGACCTTCGGAAAAAAGTAAGAGAAAGGTTAACTCTCCAAGGTGGAACAGAATATGAAAGTGCAGTTGCAGCTAAAGAAACAGTCAATAAATACTGGCAGCACAAAGATAGACAGTACAAAGAATTCAAGGAATTAGAGGCAGAACTAGAGTAGAAAAGAAGAAGGATAGCGATCGCAGCTAGTTCTAGGGGAAAGTCAGTTAAGAGCGTAGTTTACCACCGTAGGCATCGCCTTCACTTTGAGCGAGTATTTCAGCTAAAAATATACAAGCGAGGAAAAGTTAAAGAGTCAGCGATCCAAACGGGGTAGATATGCTTCCGACGCATAGCGGCTTTTCGTCAAACATCGCCTGGTAATAGGTGGGTCGCTTCACCCTACACTTTCTTGATGCGTAACCAAGCAATATAAATTATACAAACATCTCGTAAGCGTTCAGATTTATTCTTCAGGCATTGCTAGGTAAAACTAATGGTATTCAAACACTTTTATAATTGCACTCAAGAATGCTAAACATTTTGAAGTTCCAAAGAATGATATATGCTGCGAAGATGCTTTAAAGCTCTTTCTTTGCGTTTACGCAATGTTGCTTCATTCTGAGCTTCCTTACCTTGTAAAATTAAATGCAATTGAATTTCCTTCCATGATAAATCTTTTACCTCCTTCAAAATCAAAATTTCTTTTTCCTCTAGCTCTAACTTTTCAAAGGCTAGGTTTACCCTTTTTAATAATTCTTCTTCAATTTCTTCAGAGACGGCAAGGCTAGCATTAACATGAATTTCAATCATGCTTTCCTCAAGTTGTAAAAATCTGTTACGTTCTCGGCTCTGTTCTCTAATGATGTTATAAGCTGTAGCTCGAACCCAAGCAAGGGGTTTATCAATCTGTTCACCTTTTGCCATAAGTTTGATTCCACGCATATATGCCTCATTCAGTACCCAAGTAGGACTATAAGAATTAGTCAGATTGAATTGGGCAAGGCTGCGCTTAATGAAAGCTAACATCGAGTGGGCAGAAGAACTCCCAGAATCAAGCAAGACCTGAAATTCTGTGTCAAATGCCTTACGACCACAAGATAGCATCCGATTGCCTCCAGTTAACTAAATAGGAAGTATTACGGCTTCTTATTCGATTGAAAAATGGATTAACTTTACTTGTTAGTGACAAAAATGATGTTTTTGTGACTTGTTAATAAAATTTTTCTAAATTTTCGCCATTAGCGGTCACAAAAGTAAAATATTTTCACTATTCATTATGCAAGGTCACAAAACTCAAACATTCTCACTGTATAATAGGAGGTTAACCAAGCCAAATATGTTCACAAACTGGAAATTAAAAGGATACTGCGTATCTCTAACGAATTCTACAACTAGATGGATATGTAAGTCCGAACAGAATTTGGTGATAAGGAGCTAGTACCAATGGTCAATTTTTCTTTCTCAAAGGAAATTAAAAATCCAGAGTTACCATTAACTCATGAGCAGAAGAACATTATCCGAGAGTATTGTTCTTTAGCAAGTCTAAGCAGTTTATCAGAATCAGAAGCACAACGGATAGCAGATATTCTAGAAATCGCTCAAATAGACCAAATTATTGATTTTTGGATGACAGAAGCCGACTATGTTATTGGTCATAATTTAAACCCAATTCATGAAAATGAACACAAGAATTTTCAAGCTAGATTAAGAGAGTATCTAGTAACTGATTGTGGGGATTTGAAGCAAATTACTTTTCGGCATACCAAGTAAATTTGTCTGATAAACTAAGAACATAGTCATCACTATGTTCTTAGTTTGATAATCAAAACAGAATTTAATATCTACATTCTGCTGATTCAAAACTGAGACTATAAAACAACTACCACGCAGAGTATAGCTACTAATGTTAAACAGTAAGAAGCAAACATTAAATAGGCAACAACCGCCGCCATTCCCTCAGTTTTTTGCTCTTTAATACTGCCGAGCTTGGATGCAAATGAATTAAATAATCGAAGCATATTCATAGCTCCAGAATTATGTTTACCTTCAATAATTAGTGATGTTTGCTATTAATATGTGACTTGACTGGTTTTGATACTGCTACTCCATCTGTAGTAGATAAATTTCACAGTGTGATAGCGCAAATCGCCCACTGTAGGCGATCGCTTACGGCAGTACCTAACTTTTTAAGAAAAAGATTACCGAAGCTTAACTCGCTCTAAGATACAAGCCAATTATTTTGAGAGAGGACTTTAGGGAAGATGTACCATGAAAAGTCTCTCTACGATGCCAATGTTGACCTAATTAATACTGATAATCTCACTGGTTTATCTACATACATCCAATCGCGTCAAACACAGGCAGTACCAGAGCCGTCGTTGAGTATCGCGTTCCTGGCTGTTTTGGGTACCCCGCTGCTGCTCAAACGCAGGCGGCAGTCTCAATCTCTTATCGATCTGCAAAGCTAACAAGGTAAATCAATAAGGCACATAGCTGATGCAATTTGATCTCCACGCTATAATTTTCCTCCAAAACTGAGAAACTAAGGGAGTATGCAGAAATTTCAAAAAATCAACCTCACCTCACTCGTGGGGTTTTTGTTATGTCTGATGATAGGCAATACTGTCAACCCACATTCAGCGATCGCACTGAGGAATTGCCTCTTTCTAGTACAATCAATTCCGTAGAGTACGAGTTTTCAAAGCTAAATATGAAACTTATTTGTCAAGGGTGCAGTGTAATTTTACAAGTATTAGCCACAATAACTTTAGCTACTCCTGCACTTGCAGAAATCGTTAAAATTAACCTGTTGCAACTTAACGATGTCTACGAAATTACTCCTGTGGAGGGGGGAACTCGTGGCGGTTTAGCGCGTGTCGCTACCCTACGACAACAGCTTTACAAGGACAACCCCCGCACTTACACTCTGTTAGCCGGAGATGCCTTTAGCCCTTCGGCTTTAGGAACTGCCAAAATTAACGGTATACCTCTGGCTGGTCAGCAAATGGTAGCTGTGATGAATGCCTTGGGGTTTGACTATGCAACTTTTGGCAATCACGAATTTGACATCTCCGAAAACCTCTTCTATCAAAGATTGCAAGAATCTCGGTTTCGCTGGGTTTCCAGTAATGTATCTGATAGCACAGGACAACCCTTCAAAGGTGTTCCCCGCTCAATAGTATTCAATGTCAAAGGCGATCGCGGTGCTGTGGTTAGGGTCGGATTAATTGGTGTTACCCTTGATAGTAATCAGCCTAAGTATGTCAGTTACACCGATCCAATTGCAACAGCCAAACAGCAGGTTAGTAAACTCAAGGGTAAAGTTGATATTGTAGTTGCGATTACCCATCTATCAATTGAAGATGACCGCAAACTAGCCGAAACTGTACCGGAAATTGATATCATTCTTGGTGGTCATGAGCATGAAAATATCCAGCAATGGCGGGGTCGAGATTTTACACCGATTTTTAAAGCAGATGCTAATGCACGTACAGTTTACGTTCACCAATTGAGTTACGATACAGTAAAGAAAAACCTCCAAATTAACTCGCGCTTAGTACCAGTAACCGAGAAAATTCCCGAAAACCCCAAAGTTGCAAAGATAGTTAAGGAATGGCTAGAACTAGGTTATCAGGCATTTCGCGCCAATGGTTTTGAGCCAAATCAAGTAATTGGCAAACTAACATCTGCTTTAGATGGTTTAGAATCTAGCGTCCGCAACCAATCTACAAAGCTTACAGAGTTAATTGCCCAGGCGATGTTGCAGGAAGTACCTGACGCAGATTTAGCTGTATTTAATGGCGGTTCAATTCGGATTGATGATGTCATTCCAGCAGGCCCAATTACCCAATATGACGTGATTCGGATACTGCCTTTCGGCGGTAAAGTTGTTGCAGTAGAAATAAATGGTGCGCTTTTGCAAAGAGTATTAAATCAAGGGCAAGCCAATAAAGGCACTGGTGGTTATCTGCAAACAGCCAAAGTTAGTCAGGAAGCAAATTCCAGAAATTGGTTGATTCAAGGCCAACTCCTTGACCCCAAACGCACTTACAAAATTGCTATGAATGACTTTTTAATCAGTGGTAAAGAAAAAGGATTAGACTTCTTAAATCTTCAACAACCAGGGATTAAACTGATTGCCGAAAAACGAGATATTCGTTTTGTGATGATTGACCAATTAAAGCGTTAAGCAACCGCTAGTCAGACTCTGAAAATTTAACCCAATTATCCATAATTTTTTATTATGATGCATCGGCCTAATTGCCTACATGCCCATAGTCCAAATACAAGCGAGGAAAAGCGAAAAGGAGCGATCGCACTTTCTTGCCCAAGCTAGGTATCGCACCTCAACAAATGGGAACCCTGGTAATAGTTGCGTTTCTTGCCGTCATGAAATTACTGAACTTCCTCAAACCCAAACCAGCCCAGCCAACTATTCTATGCTACGGACAACAAAGCTGCGGCGTTGAGCAACAGCAAATTCAATCGCTGATGGAATGGCTATTTTCTAGTTTAATGGCGGCTGAATATTTGGGTAAATCTCATATTATCTGGTACGACGACGCTAACCCAGACCCCAGCCTGGAGCAGATGATGAAGAAAGCTATGCGCTCCTGTGAACCAGTTTTTCTCTACCGTTGCGGTGGTAGGGTGTCGTCGCCGCCTACTGGGTATTACTGGCGGATGATGGACGAGTACCCATCAATGCGGATTTATCAGTTAGAGCTTAAGGATGGAGAGTGATAAGGTTTTTAGTTCTGGCCCAAGTGGGAGCGATGTCTACGACGGGCTGTTTGGTGTCGCTTAGGGTTTCCTCTAAGAATTAAGAGCGATATCTACGATAAGCTCCGCTAACGCCGGACTGCGGGCGCTTCCGCCATATGATAAACTAACTGCTGTCGAATGCTTATTTTGTAGCAGGTGGGGTGTCAACTCGCTCGTTTAGTTCTTGAAGTTGTTGGTTTAATTCTCTTTGTCGTTTGAGCAAAATTTCCAAATCTTGCTTCGTTGCTAAATCCGCCCTGTTAGCGGGAATAACTTGATTTAGCTGATTTAGGCACGTATTCAAACCAGCAGCAAATTCATAGCGCGTAACTGGGCGCGAACCTCGATATGTGCCATCAGGATACCCAGATAGGCAACCTGCCTGGGGAACTGTGTTGCGCCCGTCGCTTGTTGTTTGTGACAAAGTTTTTGATGGATAGAAAATAATTGTTGCTAGTGCCAAGGTAGTCGTGGTGGCGAATGGAAGCAAGCCAGCAATTGAGGACATCTTAAACATTGAGCGCAGCTACAAGCCATTTACTCCTTCACCTTATCAAATTAATATTCGGCTTTCAAACTTAGCTTAATTCTTAAAGTAGATGAGAACAATCATTAAAAATGCATATACTGCAATTATCAAGCAATGAATAAACGAAGCTCCTGGTTTTAGACCAACTAGGAGCTTTTTTTATTTATTATCCATTTCAGTTATGAGGTATATCACCAGAAGTAACAGCATTCATCCTCAAGGCTATTAATAATTGGTTCTGTTGATAGATTGAATGTCAATGTTTGGATTGCTATTGTGTATTTGTCATTAAAAAACGTTTATCAAATTAAAACAATGAATATTCTTGCTTGGATTGTTTTAGGTCTAATTGCTGGTGCTATTGCAAAGGCTATCTACCCTGGTCATCAAGGCGGCGGAATCTTAGGAACAATCTTATTAGGAATTATCGGTGCTTTTGTTGGTGGTAGTTTGGGTGTATTCTTCAGTACAGGAACCTTGGCTCTAGCGGCTCCAACTCTCAGCTTAACCGGGGTTGTAATAGCAGTTCTTGGTGCAATGGTTGCTGTTTTCTTGTGGAACTTGCTAAATCGTCGCAGTGCTGTGTAATCAATTAAATTGGAATTAATTAATAGTAAAGATCAGGGAATTCATTTCGCTATATTTTCTCCCTGAATTTAATTAAAACAGTAGCGCTTACCTAACTATAGGTAAGCGCTATTATTATTATTTTGATAAATCGATGGCCACTTTTTGGCTTGATATTCAAAGAGGAAAAGTTGCACCCCTGGAGCGACACCGAGCAGCCCCTTAAAGTAGACATGAGCTTTACCTACGCATCCTACCAACAAAGTAAATCCCCACTTTCCATCACTCTATGATTTTACTGAGTACCTTTGAGTCAAAGAAATAAGCATTATGAGATTTTCCGAGTAACTGATTCAACCAGGATACTCTCAAAGAAAGTGGCATAAATTCTATTTTGCTTCTATTCTCACCATTAGAGATAGGAACTTTAGAACATAACCAATCTTGATCTGAATAGAAATCGCTCCAGGTTTCTATAAACTCATTCTGTAGACATTTATCAATTTCTTGTTGCAGCCATACAGATTTGTATGTCAATGCTTCTAGCGGGCTACCTAAAGTAATATAGTGAATTTTTTTGAGTTCATCAGGTTGGTAATCAGCCAAGGTATCAGTTGCTATTAAGGTTCCTACACTATGAGCCAATACTTTAACTTTGGTATAGCTGGCTTCATTTAGAACATCATTAATAACAGTATTTAATCGTTGTCGAATTCTATCTCTAATTCCACCCAAACCTTTTTCAGTTTCATCTTGAATATAACGTTTGAGAAAATGTACTAAATCGATAATCAAATTGACTGACCCAGGCAATAGATTTAGTAAGATACTCACAATAATCCAAACTGACCAGCCTCCAAAACTTTTACCAATCTCTCCCAAATTTTTTGCCCATCCTTCTGGAATTTTTGTTCCTAAAATGTTTGGATCTGAGCCTATAGCAGTTAATAACATCACAACAATGCCATAGTACCAAGCCAACATTAATACTAAAAAAAGATTAATTTGTATTAAAAATATTTTTGATTTGCTGGCAATAGTAAAAAACTTTGGTAGCCAAAAAAGAAATAAATCAAATCCTAAAATTAATTGTTTTTTTTGAGATTCTTTGGTCAAACTATCAGCTAAATCTGTCCAATATACTTCATATACATCTATAGTTTTTTTATGTTTTTTATCAATATAATAAATGAATCTCTTGCCACTTTGACCAGCAATTTTGATATCTTCTGAATCAAGAGTAATTTTTTTTCCTTCTAAACGGCTTGTCAGTCCAATTCCTAGATAATGTTCAATATAGTAATTTTGCGTATTTGCATCAAATCCAGGAATAAAAATAATAGCTTGTTTTTCGTTTTCCATAGCTTGGCTTATTGCATCTGAGCAGATAAAAAATAGGGAGCTATCTTGCTTGGCATAAAAACCTTCAATTGACTCGAACTAAGTCATAAGCAATTCCCATTTATTTTAAAAGTCATTGGGGGTGTACCGCTCTTGTTGTGGGAATGAATATAATATAGCTTCATTGTTCCTCCATCAGCCAATGTTTACTATTCTTAGGCATAAAGTTCTGCCAACTCAAAAAACTTAGCGAAATTTTGAATTTAGGTTTGATATTGCTTCCATTTCTCAGGTCAACTCACTGATTCCTATTTCTGCACATGGTTAATTCGTCATTGGTTGTGCTTGGCTATATTCAAAGAGGAAAAAGCTGGGTGTATAACTGGTACTATGCCTAAGATTACAGAGTGCGATCACTCTCTATGTGAAGTTGGTCATCAAAAGCTTGAAATGACCAAATTCCGTTAATACACAAGATAGTATTTTTGTGAGCGTGCGTAAGTTCTAGTTATTTATCAGGAATTAGGTACTACCCGAATGAATATAAATATATGTGTATTCATTAGAGTTACCGACTATGAGCGTGCAAGAACCTCTAAATGGCTGGAACATAAAGCGTAAGCTACTAATAGTGCTAGCTATTGCTGGAGTTATTGCAGTTCTTCCTGTATTGTACCGAGTGAATTGGGTTGGATTCGGTGCCGACTCTAATAAATCAGTAACTATAGAAGAGGTAATTAATCCTAGAGATGGAAAAATTGTTAAACTTACAAAAACTACTGAGCATTTTCAATCAGGTAAAACACTTTGGGACTGGTTAGGGCTGGCTGGTACACTTGCGATTCCAATTGTGTTGTACCAATTTCAGCGTAGTGAAAAACAACAAGTTGATATTACTTCTCGTGAAGAAGCGATGCTGGCTTACTTCAAACATATTTCAGAACTACTTATAGACAAAGAACTAAAACTGTTAATTACTAAAAAACAAGAAGATACGAATTTCAAAGACCCTAAACTAAATGCATTACTAGACGCAGCGCGCGCGTGTACTTTATCAATACTACCTACGCAGGCTAGATAAAGACGGAGAACGCAAAGGACGCATCATTCGATTTCTAAGTGACGTAGGATTGATAGGTGAGTTGAATTTAGAACAGGCTGAATTGACTAATGCCAACTTAAATAATGTTAAACTCAAAGGTGCTAAATTAGGTTACGCAAAATTAAGTAACGCTAACTTAAGTCTTACCGACCCACGCATTATAAAAAGAATCAAGAACGCATTACCAACATTATCAGGTTGTGTTGATACTGGAGTTCTGCTATATTGCGCTGACTTACAAAATGCCGACTTGAGCGGACGCTTTTTGCCTAGTGCTTGCTTCAAAAGTGCTATTCTTAAAAATGCCATTCTTAAAAATACTGACTTAAGCAATGCCGACCTTAGCAATGCTGATCTGCGTAACACCGATTTAACAGATGCAAACTTAAATGGTACTGATTTAACTGGTGCCGACTTGACAGGTGCTATCTTACCAGATGGTAACAAGTATGAATTGAGACAACAGCTTAAACAATTTGGAGTTGGTAACTGTTAAAAGTAAATCAAAATTACTCCTCGGTCAGTAATGCAGTTTCAATACTTCTTAAAGGAAAAGTTGCACTCAGTCGAGCGATCGCCGTTGGGGGGATTAAACTGATGTTATACCAAAAATTCCAGACTGCATAGGTTTTTTGAACCGTAGGAATCGCTATTCTCTATAATTTTTATAGTACATAAATACTATAGAAGCTCACCCTATGACTGATACCCCCCAATTCGGTATTGCTACCTTTCCTATGTTGTAAACATCTGAACACCTAGTATGATTTATCAGAGATTCCGCGTTGTTTAGCTTTACCAGTTTCAACTAAATGTATGCATAAGCTAAAGGTATATTCTCTGACATTAATACTTTCAGTATTAATATTTCCCAGTCGTGCTGTTGCTTTTGCTCCGTCACTTTCAACACAAGTTAAGGAAGTAGCACAGTGGTTCACGGGTTTTTTTGATAATGCTCAACAGGTAGCTTCTAACCCTACTGCTCCACTCATCACCATGTCTAACTGTAGTGTGCAACTAGACGATGACAACTTATTCTCTAATTCACAAAATGTCTATCTAGAACAGCAAAGTACTGTTTTCGAGCGTATCAGGTTTTATTCTTTTAGTGAGGGTAATTCTGTAGTAAATCTCAGTATTCGTAGCTTTGTCAACAGTGATATTTTAGGTGGGTTATGTAATCAACCAGAACAACAGCGAATCATTAACATTAGCAATACAGCTTTTTAACCTCTGTTTATACAATCAAAGCTATATTGTGATCGCCAAGCTTTACTGAATTTCTGTAACTTTAACAGAAACAATTGTAGTTTGTTAGAACAAATAAATTAGTAACAAATGAAGAAGTCTCAGTTTTTCAGGGCTATTCTACCTATTGCTGTACCAGCAGCAATATTTTTCACTCTGCTTAATTATCTACAAAAGCCACTAACTGCCCAAACCTCAAGTGTTCATCTAAGAATGGGCAATCCCAGTGGTGCTAACACTAGTTTCAGTAATCTTTTGTTGAGCAAATCTCAATATGCGGTTTCTTATAACTGCTT
This sequence comes from Nostoc sp. FACHB-888, assembly GCF_014696655.1. Classification (NCBI taxonomy): domain Bacteria; kingdom Bacillati; phylum Cyanobacteriota; class Cyanophyceae; order Nostocales; family Nostocaceae; genus Nostoc; species Nostoc sp. FACHB-888. The sequence continues at coordinate 33,756 of NZ_JACJQM010000024.1, forward strand.
TAGAGGAACCCCAAATTGGGTAAGTTGGCAATTGAACACATCATGGCTAGGAAGCGCACCTCGCCAAGATGATTTTCGTGCAGATACTACATTACCTTCAGGCTGCTACCGAGTCACTTCTTCCGATTACACTGGTAGCGGTTTTGATAGGGGACACATGACTGCTTCAGCAGATAGGACAAACACAGTTACCAATAACTCTGCTACTTTCTTAATGACGAATATAATTCCTCAATCACCTGATAATAATCAGGGTCCTTGGGCGGCGCTAGAAAACTATTCTAGAGATTTAGTAAACCAGGGGAAAGAACTTTATATTATTTCCGGTTCCTATGGTACTGGTGGAACTGGGTCTAATGGAACAAAAAACACAATTGCTAATGGTAACGTTACAGTTCCGGCCAGAACTTGGAAAGTTATTGTAGTATTAGATTCATCAAATTCGACTGCTAGCAACGTCACTACTAACACAAGAGTAATTGCTGTCAATATGCCAAATACACAAGGTATCAGAAATGTGGATTGGAGAAACTACAGAGTCAGTGTTGATTCTATCGAAACGAACACTGGTTACAATTTGCTCTCTAATGTCTCTACATCTGTTCAAAGTACAATTGAAGCTAGAGTTGACAATTTGTAAGAATAGTTAGCTCACTTAAAACTTAAAGCCTGTCTGTATTTAGGGACAGGCTGATGATTTCTGGGTTAGGTTTCTACAACTTTTGTGGAAATTCCGGCTAAATCTTTATCTGGAGTTTTACCAACAATATAGACATCGATACTTATCGTGCCTATGCGATAAACATGAATATCAATCAGATTATCTTTTAATGTTTTGACAAGTGAGTGATATTTTTGTACATTTTGTTTTTGTATTTCATCATGCCATTCTTTTTCCTCAGCACAGTTACGAAATAAATAATCTAGTTCTACTTCTTCAACTGAGGTTTCTGGGGAATGTCCTGTTAACTGAAGAAGTTTTTGAGCGGTCATTGGTTCTTGAGCTTGATTAGACCACAAAAAAACTTCAAAGGGATATTCTGACTCACTCATCATTAGCAAACTATCAGAGGCTTGCTTGAGCTTTTCAGTAATTTCATTAGTCATAGAATAGAATTGATTTATATACAATATTTTTAATTTAGCATCATTAGTTTTATCAGCAGTATGGTGCTACTTTTGGGTTCGCTGGTTGGCATCATCCTGTCTTTGGTGCAACCATAAGTCATTTGCAATGCAACAGGCGATATCTACGATCAGCTCCGCTAACGCCGGACTGTGATCGCTCCCCTCTGAAGCTCAAGTTTCCTCGCTTGTAAATAGCGATACCTAACGCCGGCAAGCAACGCTTTGGCTCTACAATCAGTTCATTGCTATCAAAACTGATATCAAATGGCTGACGACAAGACCCCACCAAGCGAAATGATTCGCGTGCCTACTGCCTTAATTCCAGTAGTACGCCAACTATCCAAACTGCACAGAGAGGGGCATACAATTGCCTTGCTGCAAGGCTTAGAGGAATTGATATCCAAGTTTGATAGCAATATTGATATCGATGTTGCCCCAAGTAGTAAATCGGTTTTGCAGTTGGAGAAGAAGCTGGAAAGCAAGCTCGACACAATGACCAAAAAGCTGGAACTCATCGAACGGGCTATTTCATCAAATAGATACAACAGTCAACCCAAACAAAAAAGACAAGCTAACCCATACCAGCAAACCCAAGTTGAACTGCTTGCATTGCCCCCTGAAAATCTAGCACCGCGACTAGGTTTAAGTCCGTCGAGCCTCGCACCGGAACGAGAAAAACTCACTACCAAAGAATTTATCAGTTGGACTCGTAACCGCGACCCCAGAGGCATAGGTTGGGAATGGAATGCAAAAGACGGACTTTACCATCCAGTGAAATAAACGATTTGGCGCAACCTTTGGCTAATTAATTGTGTTTAAAGCTATGAGGCACAGTGCCGCTTCGTACTGCCTTATCGCTTCAAGCATCTTCATGCGGCTTACCCAGGTAATACCCGCATAATCACTGCGCTGTCGTAGAATATAAAAGCTTCCTGAAACTGCACTTCCAGGAAGCTATATATTTATCATCGTGTAACCCTAAAGACCAGATGGATGTTACCAATATTGAAATTAGCTCCGTAGAGATTCACTCTCCCCAACTAGGAAAAGTTGTATCGCCAAATACCTCACAGCAAGTAACTCCAGAATTAGTATCGGAGGTAATTCGGCAATATTATTACCGCACGCCTGCGGTGGGTAATGATGAGGAATTAATTTTAGCTTGGGCAGGTAGTCAAAACCGCGAACAAACTAAGCGAAAATACTACCGATTTGGTCAAAAATTGCTTGATTGGGTACGGAATCAAGGTATACCTGATTTAAGATTAATCCAGCTACCATTGTTACTGGAGTTTGTTGCTAGTTGGGGTGAGGTTTCCCCTTATACTAAATCTAACCAAGTACTAATGCTGCGATCGCTGTGGAGTTACGGTTCGGCTGAGAATTGTGGCTATTTCTTGCGGAATATTGCAAGTAGTATAAATTACGATAATTTTAGTGATTTACCTAAATCTGAGCGATATCTAGAAGATTGGGAGATGACGAAGCTAGCTGATGCTGCCAAACAGTTAGGGGGGCAGCATTGGTTGGTGTTCTCTCTACTTTTTTATAGTGGGATGCGGGTTGGTGAAGTTGGTCGGGTGACGGTTCCAGGTGATGTACCTTTTAAACCGAGAGAAGATTATCCGGGGTTATATTGGCATAATTTCCAGTGGTATCCCGACCCGACACCAGAGGATAGAAATCGGGGATACTATACGATTAAGTTCCGAGGCAAAGGTGGCAAGTACCGCGAGATTGGGTTAGACCATGAGACTTCGCTCGTTTTCAAGAAGTATCGGGGGATGGCCAGTGATAAGATGCCCGTGTTCCCGAACATGTCACCTGACCCAGCAAAAAGGGGGTTGCCGTTGAGCGATCGGGCAATTAAAAGATTGATTCAAGATATATCTGAAACGGCGAAGGTGAAGTTTTCGTGTCACTGGTTACGGCATTCTCATGCAACGAGGGCGGTGGAGAGTAAACTGCTTTTTCAGGTGCAAGACCAGTTGGGACACAGCAAGAGCGATACTACCAAGGGGTATGTAAGAGTGAAGAAGGATGCGGGGACGGGTACAGTGTTGCCGAGGTTTTGATTGGTTGATAATTCCATAAACGGCTGACTGATAGCAGCGCTTTGTATTTGCCAGATGATGATGAGTGATGTGGTGATTAGTTCTGGAGGAAAATATGAAAGTTTCATTTGAAAAAACTTACCCAAATATTGCTCGTTGGGTAGATGAGCATGAAGGCTGGATTGAAATTGGTTATGACGTAGATAGTCCTCTCAATTCTTTTATACGCGCACTCGATTGTGGTGGAATGCTTTGGCAAGGAAAAGAAAGTTATGAAAGTTTGGATGCAGCACTGCAAGATTTAAATGTGGGGCTAGAAGCTGTATTAAAAGATATTTATGGCTAGTAGCGATGCCTGCGGCGGGCGGAGCCATCCCCTATATGTATGAATGAATTTGGTTAAGCTTTCGTACTGCTAGAAAGCATTACAATTCTCAAAGCTTTAGTTTAATTAGACTGATGACGTTTACCCATTCTCTATATCCAGATAATTGGTCGGAAATTGCCACTTCAGTTAAGCAACAAGCCCAGTGGCGTTGTCAAAAGTGCGGGTTACACTGCATACCCCCTGGTGAAAAAACATCACATCTAACACGTTCAAAACGCAGAGTGTACACGCTACAGGTACATCATTGGGACAGAAATCCAGCAAATAACCATAGAGGCAACCTTATAGCTCTTTGCAGTGCTTGTCACCTTTTATACCATAGGGTTGGGAAATCAAATGTTTCACCGGGGCAGCTATCTTTGTGGTGAATAAGTATGGATGATGATACTCAAGAACTAATCGCAATTCAGCAAGAACTCTCAGGAATCAGCGATCGCCTGAGAAAGATTTTTCCTTCAACTCATCCCCAATTTGACAGCGTGTTTGAAGACGTGGGTGCGGCTGGATATTATCTTCGTGAGGCTGGTTATCGTCTGGAATCAGTTCTCCAAACCGTGCAAGATGATAGCGGCGTTCGAGCGTCTGAAGAAACTGAAATTGAGTAAAGCTTCAAAAAACTCCCACCCTATAACCCCTCAACTCCCCTTACCTATCCACTCCCAGCCTAAGACTGACATCACTGGAGGGATAAGTGAGGAATTGCCAATTGTATCTATTGGGCGCAGTAAAAGAATCTTAATTTTAACTATTACTCTTGTCTAAAACCCAAGGTTGATTTTGTTGAATCAACTGGTTAATTACTTCTGGTTTTATCGGACTGTAATAGCAAAATATGACAGCATTATGTATTGTTGCAGTTTCGCACGAATGCATATTGTCAGGAGCTACTAAAACCATTTTTTGAGGTACAAACACCTCGTAGCTAACCAGCTTCCATTCATGTTCCGGGTTGTTTTTGTAACCAGCAGTCCAGACTATAGGCTCAATCTCAGCAATTGCATCATTGACTCCACAACAAACCTCCATTCCACCCGTAAGTTCATATCCTGGTGCATTAAAGCTAGGAAAAGTCAGGATGGATGTTAATAGCGTGTCGCCTCTTAGCTCGTTGAACTGTTGTAATTCTTGCAAGTTCATCTGTTATCTCCAAAACTTGTTTGTTCTCCAGGGAAAATACACCAGTATCCACCACCAACAGCAATGTGATGTCTCTTGAGTGTTTTACCTAACTTTTTACCAATCTTGTAACAGTCGGTGACAGTATTAGCCCAGTGAGCATCTCCTAGTTTTGCTGCTTCTATTCCAGAAATAGCTGAACTCTGCAAAGGCTTCGCTGTACCAACCAATCTCTCAGAATTGTTAATCTCTCCATTTGCATCTGCTGCATAATGCTTTCCGTCCCCAGATTGCCAGACATAGTAAACAGTGCCACCTATAATAGCAACTCCAACAAGCACACATCCTACCCCAGCCGTGCCTGCACAAAAAGCGGCGGGTGCAAGTACCGCAGGATTCGCGTTAACTGGGCCTTTATATAAACTAGTCCCAGATAGAACAAGGCTTGTTGTTATGGCAATAACTTGACGAAAATTCATCTTTGACTTGGATTTAAATATATCTTATGTACTCTTGCATCCTATCAAATATGGGCAAAATTGTACCGTATTTGACCCAAATACGGGATAGAGTATTTGAATAAACCTTTTTTGTGCCAATTCTGGGGCAGATTTGGCACAATAGCAGCGCTTAGGTAGCAATATGGATGCAGTAGAGATATTTCCCAGAAAGGACGAAATGCCCAGAAAGGATGAAAGGTTAGCTATCCCCGGTTTGGGGGAATATTACAATGATGTGCTGACTGTGGACGCATGGGTAAACGGTCGTACTAAGGTTGTGCAAGCTCAATCCCTGCTATGTGCCAAGCTTCAGGAGCGGGATAAGTTAATCAAAGAGCGGGTGGAGTATCTAGCCAAAAAGCGGGGTATTACCTTTGATGAAATGTGGGAGCAAATTCTTAATAACACTGCTCAAAAAATAGTCCCTGGTGAGGGTGAAGGGCTAGAGTATAAGCCGGGGGATGAGGGCTAGTTCATGGAAGGGGAAAACTTTAGACCAGATTGGGAAGCGATCGCCCAGACTCTCAATTAACAATTTTCTTAGAGGATGCATGGCGATCGCTCTTTGGGAGTGCGATCGCTCTCATGTCCCTCATTTATCGCATCAATTCAAAGTTTCCTCTAAGAAAAAGAATCTCTTTGAGTATTTGCACTTTTGAGTACGCAAAAAACCAAAATTAGCCTCCACCTTCAAGGCATTGGTGCTGCGATGCTCATCCCCTAGAAGTGTGTAGTAGACAAATACATACTACAATTGTATTATTAAAATTAGTCTTGATTACAAATACTACAAAATTCGATGATACGCCAATTTTCCTCAACCATTAGTAGCGCAATGCATTGCCGACCCAGCAAGGGTTTAGGCAGAGTATTCGCGCTGCTTGCGTTTGAGGGAATGTATCTGTTCGACGGCGATAAATCTGCAAGTGAAGGTATTTTGGGAGTACTTGCCGGATGGCTGAATCTAGATCAACTTATCCAAAGCGGGAGGTGCAAATGTCTTACAGCACCAACATAGGGCAAAAAGTATCAACTACCTGACCCCCGCTCCTGAATCTCAGAGGCGGGGGTTATTTTTTGAGGAGTGAATCAGTGATGCAAGCTCAACCACACATATTACAAAATTCGGTGGTGGTGTTCTCTAAGAACTACCTACCACTGGCACGTATCAACATTAAACGAGCAATCGTGCTGTTAGTCACAGGTCAGGCAGAATCGTTGAATTTTGGCACTACAAAGCAGTGGGAAGTCCGCTCACCCAGCGTTGTACTACAAGTTCCCGAACATATTCGCTTGACCGTTGGTAATCCCGAACGCCATTGGAAAGTACCACCTGTAAATCGGCGTGAGGTACTCAAGCGTGATAGCCACACCTGCCAATACTGCGGCAGCAGCAAGCGTCTGACGCTTGACCATGTAATCCCCCGCTCAAAAGGTGGGCAGCACAGTTGGGACAACGTTGTAACTGCGTGTGAGAAGTGTAATTCAACTAAGAGCGATCGCCTACCTCATGAAGCTGGAATGGTTCTCAAAAGTAAGCCTAAAGCCCCAATTCACCCAGCAGTAGCATTTGCCGAACAGTTTTGGAACGCACAACGCTTAAGTGAGAACGAGTAATTAACTTCAAACCTAGTCAGAGAAGGCAATAAGCTCGATTACGTAACACTGCCCTCTCAGTTATTTCAAAAAGTTTGTAGTATGCCCTTGACATCTTGTAACACACTATGTAGTATATATGTAGTGATGCACTACAGCCTCTCAAAAAGGCATAGCGCAAACACTTCTGAACCATGAAAACTTAATAGGATGCCACATTTGGGGGTGTAGCTCAGTTGGTTAAGAGTGCCTGTCTGTCGAACAGGAAGCCGCGAGTTCAAGTCTCGTCATCCCCGTGTAGCCTTGTGGACAAATAGACAAGTCGCTGTGCCTCTCAAGCACCGAGAAGCGGGTGCAACTCCCGTCAAGGCTTCCAAATGAGGATGTAGCTCAGTCGGAAAGAGCGCTTGTTTCCGAGGCAAGTGGTCACAGGTTCGATTCCTGTCGTCCTCGTAGTATGTCCAGGTCGCCTAATGGTAGGGTGTTGGTCTGCAAAACCGATTGTGCGAGTTCGACTCTTGCTGGGGCAGCCATTTATTGGGAAGTAGGCAAATAGGCAAAGCCGTCGCACTTTGAATGCGAAGTTTGAGGGTTCGATTCCTTCCTTCCCAGCCTATACTCCTGTAGCCCAACTGGAAGAGGCGGCTGTCTCAAAAACAGTCTGTGTACGGGTTCAACTCCCGTCAGGAGTACCAACGGGATGTGGCGCAACTTGGTAGCGCGGCAGCTTTGGGAGCTGAAGGTTGTAGGTTCAAATCCTACCATTCCGATCATTTGCCCTTGTGACGAAACTGGCAAACGTGCTGGTCTTAGAAACCAGATTTTGTGGGTTCGACTCCCACCAAGGGTACTGGGCAATTGCCCAACCATGCTCCCGTGGCGAAATCGGTAAACGCTTCCGTTTGAGGGACGGAATTTTTACAGGTTCAACTCCTGTCGGGAGTACCAAATTGGGTCGTTGGCAGAGCGGATATGCAGCCGCCTTTTAAGCGGACTTATCCAGGTTCAACCCCTGGGCGACCCACCAACAATAGGGCGTTTGGCAGAACGGTTATGCTCCTGACTCTTAATCAGGCTAACACAGGTTCAACCCCTGTAGCGCCCACCAAATTTTGCCCCTGTAACCCAAGTGGAAGAGGTGCCAAACTTAAAATTTGGAAGTTGCTGGTGCAAATCCAGTCAGGGGTATTGGTGAATATGCGGGCATGGAGCAACGGTGGCTCGTGGGGCTGCATAACCTGAACATTGGCAGGTTCAACTCCTGCCCCTGTCACCAAAATTAGTGCTGGTGTAGCTCAATTGGCAGAGCAACTGACTTGTAATCAGTAGGTTGCAGGTTCAACTCCTGTCACCAGCTTCAATGCGATTGTGGTGTAATGGCAGCATTTGAGTCTTCCAAACTCTAGGTACGAGTTCAAATCTCGTCGATCGCTTTCTTAGCCCTGTAACTCAGTTGGGAGAGTGCCTCTCTTACAAAGAGGAAGTCGCGGGTTCAATCCCTGCCGGGGCTACCAATTTATGGGAGTGTCGCCTAATGGATGGGCATCGATCTTCTAAATCGACCAATGTAGGTTCGACCCCTACCACTCCTGCTCATGGGTCTGTAGCTTAACTGGGAAAGCGTCTGCCTTGCAAGTAGAAAGATGTCGGTTCAAATCCGACCAGTATCCACTCTTGGTATCTGAAGCCAAAGCGGTCGCGGCGCTGGTTTGTGGAACCAGTCATTAGGGAGTTCAAGTCTCCTCAGATACCCCTTGTTTATATGGAAGATGCTGCTCAAGGGAGGGCAACTAGTTTTGAAAACTAGAGCAGGGTAACACCTGGGGGTTCAATTCCTCCATCTTCCGCCTTCCACCTGAAGCCGAAAAGTGAGGCGCTGTGCTGATAACACAGATTATTGAGGGGCAGTACCTCCCAGATGGATTTTTCATAAGGATTTTGAGAAGCAGTGCAAGCCATACATAGACGCGCAGTGGCTTGCTTGCCAACAAGCATCGCCACATTCAGCTTTTACTGGACTGCGATAGCTACGCTCGCCGCAGGCATCGCCTTCAAGCCACATACTCAAAAGCTCAAATATCTAAAAACTTAACTTTTCAACTTTTTGAATATCTGAAATTTCAGGTACGCAAATTTAGCCATTGCTCTAGTAAATCTTGAACAAGTTCGCTAAACTCCCGCTTTTCGCCATTCTGACTGGACTTTAACAGTTCAATTTTGACTGCTGTGTGAGTATTTCTTTTAATGTAAGCCGTTACTTGCTCATAGTCAGGGTTAGAGCGTTTGGCTTTGGGTCGTCCCCGTTTTGGCGGTTCGCTTTGCAATTGAGCAACTGGCTTTCGTTGTACCTTTTCAGGTTGTTGAACTTCTGGCAAGTGAATTTCTGTATCCTGGCTTTGATTTTCTGGCTCCGGTTCAGGTTCACGACCCTTTGCTGCATCCAAAATACCTTTGAACTTGCTCACTTGATCACCTCCTGACCGATGCTTTGATAATCTCGCCAAGCAATTTTGGCGCGTGGGTCAGGAATTTTGTTAACTGGTACACCAGCTAACGCGGCTTTTTGAAAGGCAACTGCATCACGGACACTACCCTTAAATAGAGGTAATCCAGCCTCAGTTAACATTGCCCTTGCTTCTTCTCCATCTCGCCGGGGCTTAGGTGGAACGCGAGTAATAAGAATGCGGAATTTATCAGCACCTAACGAATTGAGAGTAGTAACAGTTTGCATCAGGGCATCAAGCGATAAGGCATCCGGGGTGGTGGGCAGCACAAGTAAATCACATCCTTCCACCAGTGCTTCTAAATCTTCCTGTTGTGGTCTTGCTTGGGTGTCAATGATAATGTGCTGGTAATTTTTCGCATACTTTGCAGCTTGCCGCTCATCAATCACTTTGAAAGGCAGAGCGCCACGTTTTGACCAACCGCTAGCAGAACGGTTTGGGTCGCCGTCAATAAGAAGTGTCTCCCCAAAGGCTTGTAAGTAAGTAGCTAGGTGGACTGCTGTTGTGGTTTTCCCCACCCCTCCCTTGAAGGATGCAACTGTGATGATCATGGTAATATCTTAAATATTTATTGAGTTTTTCAAATGCTGAAAACTTGAATTGTTAAATATCTAAGTTTTTGCGTACTCAAAAACTTAGTCTGCGAATGTTATTACTGTACCAGTTCTGCTCAGGCTTTTAAATACTTACATATTTAAGGATTTGAATATTTGAGTACGCGAAAATCCAAAAATCTGGAAACAGTGCATTGATGCCGAAATTTTAGTGGTACGGTTACATAAAAGATTTAGGTAACGCAAATACTTAAATATTCAATTAAAAGTCAGTTGATTGACAAAGCGATCGCTCCTTCTAGCTTGCCTATGGAAGGCTCCGCGAAAGCGCTTGTCTTCTACAGAGTCCTGTTTACAGGTGCAAGCGCTTGTATACGGTTGCATACTTTTGATTACGCCTGTATGCAGTAGGATATTGTATCCCTTTCCGTTTACGGAGAAGGATTTTAATGGATACTGTATCAAATTTGTCTCTATAGCGCTGTATAGTAGTCAAAGGGGGGCTTGTCAACTTCCCCCAAATCAGCCACAGAAGTAGGATGACGTAATCATCAATATGTAAGCGCGTAGTTTACCGCCGTAGGCATCGCTTCTTATTCTTAAAGGATAGAGGCGATCGCAGCCTACCGGATCGACCTAGACAATACTACATAACTTAGACAACTTAGACAACGACGCTACAAGGTCTACAACGAGCTACACGCCCTTTAAGCCTTCCAAACTACACATCAAAATCCCTACCCAAGTGCTGTAAATGTCTTTCTAGGGCAGGGAAATGTCGGAGGGTTGGAAGTGTTGGGGAAATCTTCGGGTTAAAGGGGCTAAATGAGCAATCGTACAGAAAGTTACGCTAAGGCTGTAACCTCTACTGGATAAGCATTCTGCAAATCAATATTTTTCGCAATTCTCGATGTACCAAATAACCTATAGATTATTTGGTGCAACGATTTAATACGGCTCATCTTGGGGTAAAGACAAGATACGCGCAAAATTTATCACTATGTAAAGTTTTTGTAACAAATTTATCGCTATCGCCTTTGTCTATATGAGAGAAAAGTCTGCCTAGTTTGGCTTTCAGCCTAGTGAACACTTCGAGCTTATCTGTCCCAACTTAGAAAATATTGCCGAAAACAGAAGCTGAAGGGTCTTGTCAAGGAAGGCTCAAACCTTATTCTTCCGCTCAGTTGCGCTCAGAACATTGCCTAAAATAAGCCAAACTAGGCAATGTTTGAATGTTTTCAAGACATCAATACATGGCTACTTTACACAACTTTACATCGTGATAAATTTTGCGCGTATCTTGTCTTTACCCCAAAGACAGTCTGTTGCGTTGCCAACGATAAGAGAACTTGAAATTTGACGTGACCGTGTTTTGTCTGAACTGAAGTTAGGTAAGCAAGCTACTGGGTATAAAACTGCTCAGAAGGTTCTCAATCGTTTCATTGCTGAACTAATCGGTTCAGTTTAGCTGCTTAGGGAATTCGCAAACGGTATCCGTATCTCGGCGGCCACCCAGCTTAATATACGATGATGTAAGTCCATTAGAGCGTATATAAAACCTTTAAGTTTTTCTAAAAAAAGTATCAATATTTTTTTGAGTATTTAAAATTTTTATATATTACTAGAGTAGTAAGCTTATTGAACAAATAAGCATTTTTTAACATGAAATAATTTTCACTTTTGATAAAGATGCAAAGGAGATAAAATGTTTAACAACTTCTCGTTATGTAGAGCGACGAATTATTTGACCATAACGACAAATTATTTGTCACCAATCTAAATCCTTCTGCATCGCTTATCCAAGCGATTTCTACAACTTCATATCAGAAATCCTAAAAATTAGATGCCCTAACAGTAAAGCTTACAGGCATGAAGAACTTGACTTATAATTTGTCGCTGCGGTCAAATAATTCGTCGCTCTACAACTAATCTCTCCTTTCAAGAAAAATGGTTAAAAAAATTGTATTCTCGACAATATCTCTTCTACTCTTGGGAGTTGGTTTAACAACCAATTTAGTAAAAGCAGACCCCATTACTGTTGGTGCAGTTATAACTGTCGCCCAAGTCAACGCTCCTATCGGTTCCACAGAAGGAGCAAGTGACGCATCGGTTTATTATCCACTCAATGAACAACTTGAAAGTTTTTTCGTTGGCAATGACGGGGCGGTTAATCTACTGTATAAAGCCAATAACGCTGAATGGCAAGCTCCGGTAAAGCTTACTGCTCCTAAGTTTGCGCCACCGAGGGGAAACATCACAGCGGTGTATTATCCTCTCAACGATCAACTTGAGGTATTTGCTGTTGGTAACGATGGTGCTGTGAACGTGATTTGGAAGGAAAAAAACGGTCCGTGGAATGCACCCGCACCGATCAGCTCACCTAAGTTTGCGCCACCGGGGGCAAATATTACAGCGGTGTATTATCCTCTTAACGATCAACTTGAGGTATTTGCTGTTGGTAACAATGGTGCTGTGAACGTGATTTGGAAGGAAAATAATGGTCCGTGGAAGGTACCCGGACCGATCAGCTTACCTAAGTTTGCGCCACCGGGGGCAGGTATCACAGCCGCGTATTATCCTCTAAACGATCAACTTGAGGTATTTGCTGTTGGTAACAATGGTGCTGTGAACGTGATTTGGAAGGAAAACAATGGTCCGTGGAAGGTACCCGGACCGATCAGCTCACCTAACTTTGCGCCACCGGGGGCAAATATCACAGCCGCGTATTATCCTCTCAACGATCAACTTGAGGTATTTGCTGTTGGTAACAATGGTGCTGTGAACGTGATTTGGAAGGAAAACAATGGTCCGTGGAAGGTACCCGGACCGATCAGCTCACCTAACTTTGCGCCACCGGGGGCAAATATCACAGCCGCGTATTATCCTCTCAACGATCAACTTGAGGTATTTGCTGTTGGTAACAATGGTGCTGTGAACGTGATTTGGAAGGAAAACAATGGTCCGTGGAAGGTACCCGGACCGATCAGCTCACCTAACTTTGCGCTACCAGGGGGAAGCTAGCAGCATATTATCCAATCAATCAGCAGTTGGAAATATAGACTACTGTGCAAAGACTGTAATAAAACTTTCTCGGTCTAAATAGGAGCGGGGTCAAATGAGCAATGATACCGAAAGTTACGCTAAGGACTTGATGAGCCACTTTCATACTGCGATCGCTAGAAATAAAACTGTACCAATTAAAGTCTCTGAAATTTAGAAGCTTCAAAGCCTTGTTGTGCCGTATTAAATTGTTGCACCAAATAGCCTATAGGTTAATTGGTACATCGAGAATTGCGAAAAATATCGATTTGTAGAATGCTTATCCAGTATGGATTACAGCCTTAGCGTAACTTTCTGTACGATTGCTTATTTAGCCCCTTAAACAGCGTTTTTACGTTTTTTTTCTTTTCATACGGAAAGAACTACAGTTTTTAAGGTGGACGCGGTTTATTTAAGCTTCCTGCTGTATCTTTTGAAACTCTTCAATTGCTTTGATATGAGCTTCATTTACCTTTATATGCTCGGTTATTGCTTCTGAATACAACTCTGTTGAAGGATCTTCTGTTAGTCTGTCCACCAAATCTTGAAATTGCTGCGCGTGTTCGTGCATGGTTTCTGCAAACGCTTTGATACGTTCTTTTTCTTCCGGCTCTATTTGGTCATTTGTTTCTAAACTCTTAGCCAACTCTTGTATCTTTTTACTATGCTCAATTGATTGTTGAGCGTGTTTCTGTGCTTGCTCTATAGTCGGCTTTGAAACTTCATGCATAATGTTAATCCCAACTATCTCTTTCAAAGGACTATAAAATAGAAGCCATCTCGCCTATTGTAACAATTAGTGAAAAACCCCTTACCTGTCGGCACGGGGTCGGGGTCGGGGTCGATGATTTATTTTCTGAGGTCGTTTTCAAGGGTGGCACGTCGTGACGATCGAAAACTAACTACTGATTGTGTCGATATCGCTTAACTCACCACTAATTACGGTCAAATCGTTGTAGGCTGTGGATCACAGGGTCTACAGTCTAACGATGAAAATCAATCGGCACGGACGCGCTAAGGTTCTCACACAGTCAGAGATACAGCGAATTTTCAGCGATGGCTTGGACAATAACCGCGATGCCTGCGGCGGGCGTAGCCATCGCGCTTTGTTCGGTGTCTGCCTGTTTAGTGCTTGCCGTATCCGTGAATGCTGTACCCTGTTCACCCAAGACATTTACACACCAAAGGGCAATGTCAGACCCCGGCTGGTTATTAGAAAGTCCAACACGAAGGGGAAGCTGGCTACTAGGTCAATCCCAGTGATTGAAGACTTGCGGCGGTTACTGGTTGAATACTACCCACTGGCCGGAGAGATTTATTTGTTCCCCGGTCGCAGTGATGGACACATCAGCGAAGACTCAGCCGCTAGGATTTTGAGAGGAGCTTGCAAACAAGCTGGGATAATTGGCGTATCGACCCATAGTTTTCGGCGTAGCGCATTAAGTCAAATGTCAAATGCTGGAATACCCTTGAGAGTAATCCAGGAAATCTCAGGGCATCGGAATTTGGAGCAGTTACAGAGATATTTAGAAGTGACTGACGAGCAGGTGTTGGGTGCGGCGGCGAGTTTGGCTATGCTATCGCCAGTTGGGAAAGATACCGATAAATATGAACTTCAGAACAACGTGCAACTTACAAAAATGACCAAAGACTATTGAAAATTAAGTGATTTCGATTCAAAAGCGGGTGTTTTAATACTATATGTAGATGTAAATGTAAAAGCAACGTGAAAAAACTAAGTAAATCGGCGTTAAAAAACTAAGCTATGTAACAATATGTAAAATCAGCGAATAGCTTATAAATTTGCCATTCCACAGTTTTTACTCAACTAAACATACATGGGTTTTATCGTGCCGACTTACTTAAGCCTAGATTTGTACTAAGAAGATTCTTATATGGATAACGACAATCAAATAGACAAGAACAATTTTATCTACCAGCGCTATCGATATCTTGGTAAGTACACGCCTCAAAATTTTTTATTCAATGCCAATCTTCAAGAATTTTCTGAACGTGTCTGTCATCTCTCTAATCTACAGACTTCGGGAAAGATTTCTTCACAGAAGTGCTATGAGGAAATTGAGTTACTCTGGCAGCAGTTAACAGAGAGCTTTAAGACGCTAATAATTGATGAGTTTGACGAGTAAACGTTGAGATCGGCTGCTAGCTTGGCTATGCTGTCTCCGGTTGGGCTGGATGTCGGGAAATGGAGATATGACGACATTGGGGTTAAATCGGCACACAGTAGGGATTAAGACCGTATTAGGCATCACCGTGGTCGGGTAGGCGAACTTATTGACAAAAGATAGAGTTAGGGTACAGCCCTGACTGCCCATAATAGTGATTATCATTATTTATGCGGAGATGTTCTATTTTTTGTCAGTCCCTAATTTTGGGGTAGTAGGTAAATCAGTTATCAGTTATCAGTGGAAAGTCACGGTTTCAACTAACTAATAACTGATAATATTTCATGTTCTTTGGTTGCTTGTCACTCCGTTTTGGGCAAACTATGCTTGCAAGATAAAATCTGATGCTGTAAGAGTTGGCGCACCAGTTAAAGTTGCAAATAGACCACCACTGCCGAAACTAGACGTACTGCCATTCTGGTTGTAGAATAACTGTCCGCTCACCGGATCGTAAACAATTTTTGCCGTGCTAATCCTCGCTAAATTAGTGATTTGAAAATCATTCTGATTACTCAAACCTGTTCCCGCAGCAGAAGTAATTGCACTAAAGGTAGTCTTATCTAGTACAATCTTGTCACCTTCAGAAGCGTTGAAATCAGCGATCGCATCAATACCAACAACAGTGGTACTAAAGTCAGCATTGCTGTTGTAAAGGAAAAAGTCAGCACCTACACCACCGATGAGAATATCATTGTCTCTGCCACCCACAAGACTATCATTGCCGAATCCACCGATGAGAATATCATCGCCTGACCCGCCTCGCAATAGGTCATCGCCACTATTACCATTAATGATATCGTTACCCCCTTGAGCATTAATTACATCATTGGAGTTGTCAAAACCCGCGACGTTATTGTTAAGGTCATTGAGGAAGGTGACGGTGCTTTTGTTAAAGAGATTAGTTTGAGTGGAGTTGGCATTGAAGACATCAAAACTGTCAGTTGAAGTTCTTTGTCCATCAAACAGGATATTACCAATAGCTGGTCGTGAACCATCTGCTGGTAAGTTATCTAGGTTTTCTAATTGGAAGTTTTGCAGGGTAACTTTCGTAGAAGCCGCATCCAAAAAGGTGAGTTCTAAGTTATTACCATTTTGAGTTAATTGCAGATTTCGTGCAATTAAACCCGAACCGATAAATTGCAAGGTGTCCAGTTGGGTAATCACTGCTGCTGATGGATTTAAACCAATACCAGTACCAGCAAAATCGGTGATGGTATCGTTGCCCCCATTGCCAGAAATGGTATCGTTGCCCCCATTGCCAGAAATGGTATCGTTGCCCCCATTGCCAGAGATGGTATCGTTGTCCTCATTGCCAGTGATGTTAGCGACAAGAGGTTTATTAGTAGGTGTAGGAGATGCAAAACCAAAGACCACGTAGCTCTCCCCTGCACGATCGTTACCGTTGGGGTCGGCACTTGATGCCCCGATAATCAGGTCATCGAAGCCGTCGCCATTGATGTCCCCCGCACCGCTAACAGAACTGCCTGAAGAGTCACCCTCGTCAATGCCGTTAATCGCAAAGCCGTCGCTGCCATTGAGGGAAGAGAGGTTGAAGCTAGCTCCAAAGCTACTGCTGCTGCCAAACACCACATAGCTCTCCCCTGCACGATCGTTACCGTTGGGATTGGCACTTGGCGCCCCAATAATTAAGTCATCGAAGCCGTCGCCATTGATGTCCCCCGCACCGCTAACAGAACTGCCTGACACGTTAATCACAAAGCCGTTGCTGCCATTGAGGGACGAGAGGTTGAGTTGGGCACTAAAGCCACTATTGCTGCCAAAGACCACGTAGCTCCCTCCACCCCCGATAATTAGGTCATCGAAGCCGTCGCGGTTGATGTCCCCCGCACTGCTGACAGAACTGCCTGAAGAGTCACCCTCGTCAATGCCGTTAATCACAAAGCCGTTGCTGCCATTGAGGGACGAGAGGTTGAGTTGGGCATCAAAGCCACTGCTGTTGCCAAAGACCACGTAGCTCTGCCCAGAAAAATCGCCGTTGGGGTCGGCACTTGGTGCCCCGATAATCAGGTCATCGAAGCCGTCGCCGTTGATGTCCCCCGCACTGCTGACAGAATCGCCTGAAGAGTCACCCTCGTCAATGCCGTTAATCACAAAGCCGTTGCTGCCATTGAGGGACGAGAGGTTGAAGCTAGCTCCAAAGCCACTGCTATTGCCAAAGACCACGTAGCTCTTCCCTGCCGCATCTTGACCGTTGGGGTTGGCAAATTTTGCCCCGATAATTAGGTCATCGAAGCCGTCGCCGTTGATGTCCCCCGCACTGCTGACAGAATCGCCTGAGAAGTCAAATGCATCAACGCCGTTAATCACAAAGCCGTTGCTGCCATTGAGGGACGAGAGGTTGAAGCTAGCTCCAAAGTCACTGCTGCTGCCAAAAACCACGTAGCTCTGCCCTGCCGCATATTGATCGTTGGTGTTGGCATTATATGCCCCGATAATCAGGTCATCGAAGCCGTCGTCGTTGATGTCCCCCGCACTGCTGACAGAAGTGCTTGCGAAGTCAAATGCATTAATCCCGTTAATCACAAAGCCGTTGCTGCCATTGAGGGACGAGAGGTTGAGGCTTGCACCAAAGCCACTGCTGCTGCCAAAAACCACGTAGTTCTCCCCTGCACTAATTTGACCGTTGGGGTCGGCAGAGAATGCCGCGATAATTAGGTCATCGAAGCCGTCGTCATTGATGTCCCCTGCACTGCTGACAGAACTGCCTGATAAGTCACCCTCGTCAATGCCGTTAATCACAAAACCGTTGCTGCCGTTAAGCTCAGATAGATTTAAAACTGCATTAGCCATTGTTGTTGATTTTCCCTATGATTTTGATTATGTTGTTGTTTGTCGGCAGTAGAGACGTAAAATTTCACATCTCTTATCCCATCGTCACCATCCGCCGAATTTCATCACTCAACAAGCCGATCGCCATTGGACAACGCACCCTTGGTAGTGCCCGCTCCATCTTATAATTCCAGTACTACCCCCTCCATTCGCTATTAATGCACAATATCCCCGCTTCTAAGGTCAATCACCAGTAGCGCACAGCAAATCATTTTTTAGATAGTTTTCAAATCATTTCTCGAAGTTACTATGCACCAGCTATACCTTTCAAGGATTTGATGGAAATCAAAAAGCACCTCACAGCGAAACGCTGCTGAAATGCTTTGAACTTAATGATGAATAGTTAGTATTTATATGCACTCTTCAAACAATTGATAGTTATTCGCAATAACTTCCCAGTGGCGCGTCATCTGACGAAAGAATAGGGATCATAGCGCGGTATAGTGTCCATAATATATCGCGTAAACCGGACACTACCAGCGAGAATAAATGAGCTTGCCACCCCCAACTCGTCTACCAAACAAGCATTACAGGTAAGCGAGAATACCTTACACCAAGTGAGGTACGATCTCTGCTGAATGCTGCGCTCGATCGCAAAGCTCGTTATTCTCACCGTGATTATACACTGATGCTGATGATGTTTCGCCACGGTCTGAGGGTGGGGGAAGCTGTAGGGGCTAAGTGCGGTTTAAGGTGGGATGCAGTGATGTGGGGCGAACGCCAGATTTTCATCACCAGGGAAAAGGGCAGTGATTCAGGGGTGCATCCCTTGAGAGAGGATGAATTAGTTTTGCTCAAGGAACTCAGAGAGATGTTTCCTGATAGCAAATATATTTTCGTTTCCGAGCGTGGTGAGGTGATGTCAACTGATGCGGTGCGAAAGCTGCTTGGGCGATTGGCGGCACAGGCCGGGCTTGATATCAAAGTTCACTGTCACATGATGCGCCATGCCTGTGGGTACTATCTGGTGAATCAGGGTTACAACACCAGGGAAATACAGGACTTTTTGGGACACCGCGATATCAAACACACTGAAAAATATACCAAGCTGAATGCTCGACGCTTCCTGAATTTTGATTGGGGTGATTTATGACATATAAGAGTTCGAGTGTGAAGCTCGCTCTAATTATTTTGAGTTGCCTAACCGAAAATAGGCGTGTAAGCTTCAACAATCAAACCTTTTCATCCACATGTTGGCTCAATGCCTTCAGTACTTGTTTACCTCCATCGCGCTCACCTACACTTGCAGCAGACTCCTGAACTCAGCACATAACTCCGAACAACTCTGTCAAAAGATTGATGGAGTATTCTTTACAATTCGCAATATTTAATAAGAGCCTTACAGATGAGTTCACACCAAATTGAACTCATCTAAATTTTTGTTGAAATTGCAGCGAGAGATTATGACAGGGCAAACACAAAAACAGCAATCATTCCTTGACAAAGTATTAGAGCGGAGTAGTTTGCAAACGAACAATGATGCTCAACGGGCAACAAATATAGTGTTCCGAATTTTGCGGGACATGATGTTAAACAAAACAAGTGACCAAATTGAAAAGGATCTCAAAGAAAGAGCACCTGAATCCGAGCGAGAAGTGATAGACCTTTGGCAAGATCCTAACGTTATGGTTGCTTTCTTCAGTCGAATCAGTCCTGCACAAAACCTACATATTAAGCCAGGAACCTTTATGTTGCGCCTACAACAAGAAGGTGCTTTACCAGAAGGGGTTCCTCCAGAAGAGGTTGCAGAGGCAGTGTTCTCAGCCACGAAAGAAATTTTACCTCCAGAACGCAACCAAGAAATTGCTGGATTACTTCCAGGCGAAATTCGGCAAATTTGGGAGCGTGCTTGATTGCTTTTATGTAGCAGTCAATACTGGCTTGTAAATCGCTTCGATTTTTATTGGTGCTGGTGGGTTCTGTTGCAAAAAATTTTATGTTTTCAACAACTTACTTCCCATATAAAACCGAAATCTGAGCCGATGACTCAGGCACAAGCCCTAGTTTACTAACCCCTGAACAACTGCCTAACCTGGGATGGGAGCATCGGTGTCACCCTGGATAATGGCGTGATTTTTCTAATTGTTGCCGCTATTTACTACGGCATTATCAACCCCTAGTGTGTTGGTACAAAACAACTAAACTTTCAATACAGTGCAAAACAATGACTTTACCTGAACAAAAGCGCTCTATCGGTGTATTTCATAACGATTCTGATGCCCAAAAGGCACTTACTGAACTGAAAACGGCAGGTTTTCCTATGGATAAAGTTTCCGTGCTTGGGCCGAATGCAAGTTCTGATGAGATAGTGGAGGCTGCTGGCAATAAAGGCAACGTTGAAAATCAAGGTGATCAAATTGCCAGAGCAGGTACAATCTCCGGAGGTGCCTTGGGAGGGCTAGTTGGCGTAGTAGCTGGCCTTACGGCTTTAACAATCCCTGGTTTGGGCGCAATCGTAGCAGGAGGCGCGGCAGCAAACGCTTTAGCTACAACCCTTGTAGGTACTGCTGTAGGAGCAACAGCTGGTGGCTTGGTTGGGGGAATGAGTAGTTTAGCGATTCCTGCACAAAGAGTTGAAGCTTACAAAGATCAGCTATCACGCGGTGGCTACTTGGTGATGGTGGAAGGCTCAGAAGATGATATCGGTCGCGCTGAAGTTATTCTTAGCCGTGGTGGTATTCAAGACTGGTTTACTTATAGCTGATAAGTCTTTCGCCAAGTTAATACCTTCGCTAAAAAGGTAGGTATAATTGACACTCCCCCATCAAGCTACGCTGTGATGGGGGAGTGTCAATGCTCCATTTAGATTGCGGCCACTCTGGCAATGCTGTCACCAGTTGGAGAAGAGATCGATAAATATGAACTTCAGAAAGCTTGGGGATAGTGTTGCCTATGAGTTTTGATGTCGGTTAATGGTAGTTTGACGACATCTCTTGAGAGGGGACTGGGAGAAAGTCAGCAGCCGACATATTAGCGATCGCCGCGTGTTAGACTGTCCACTGGACAAACTAGACACGTCCACTGGACAGTTACCTATATGACTGTAGAAATCGATCCGTTCCCCGTTGCTGCACTCCTTGATAGGTACAATCTTGGCAAACAAGCGGTTTACAACCGGATAGACGCGCTCGACATTAAGACATTCAAGCAGGGGAATAAATCTTACATCACTGCATCGGATGTGGAATTGCTCGATCAGCTGCACGACCATATCAGCGCTGGGGGGAAAATGGATGATTTCAAATCCCCATTAGCTGAACTAATGAGCAGTCCAGTGGACACGCTAGACACGTCCAGTAGACTAGTGGACAGACTGGACACGACCACTGGACAACCAGACTTGGCACTGGGGGAGGTAGTTCAGTTGGTGGAAGCGATCGCTCGTCACCTGCGACCCGCCGAGCCACTACAGCACCTCAAAGAGCTTCAGCTTGCTGCTACCGAGGGCTGGCTACTTTCTTCATCTGAAGTGGAGGGGCTTGTTAGGTGTAAGCCGAGGGTGAAGAAGGGCGAACAGCAGTTTACTCGTGGGTCGTTCAGTTTTGTGAGGTCTGGGAAGATTGGGAACCAGTCAGCCTGGAAGATAGTAAGAGTCAATTAAGCAGTAATTAAGAAACAGCAATTTATATAAAGCTGTGCATCGTTCTTGCCCGGTCGGGGCTGGAGGGGGGAATTTAATGATAAAAGTCAAAATAAATAGTGATACTACTCAGATAAAAAAACCTAAAAAATATTACGCTGGCATGGTGTAAACGCACCTTCCGTTATTTTTAGTAGCTAAACAGGGTACAAAAATGGTGATCGCTCTATAGAACAGTGAGATATTGCAAGGAAATTTTAATATGTTTGCAGAAAATCTTGAGGGCGACGAATTACCAAGGTTGTATAACGATGACTTGGAAACAGCCAAGAATTATATATATTCACTGGTAACAGCAAAAAGACGCAGTTTTTATGATCTTGGTAGGGTCTTCACATTGGGACAGCATTCGGTATATGTGAGTCAAGAACTCGAACGGGGACTTGAATGGGGAAGAGGATTTTTTCTAGAGATTTTATATGCATTACGAGAAGATGGACTTATATTTGTTAGATTTTTTGGAGATCCAGAATATAAATTTACTCTAGTCAATAATTGGAGTGTTCTTGACAACTTTGTGGGGAACATAATAGCCGAGCTACCCAGAGAACACCTGAAAATGTGTGAATACAAAGATTTTCTGAAGAGTGACTATTGGAAGCTTATACAAAGGTTAATACTAGAGCGGGACAAACATACTTGTCAGCACTGTAAGGCAAAAAGTAAATTACAAGTGCATCATAAAACGTATAGACACAGAGGAGATGAAATATGGTTCCGAGAAGACTTAATAACTCTGTGTAAAAGATGCCATGATGCAGAACACGAGAGAGGACTGGCATCGCAGTAAAAGCGATCAAGTCTCGACTGGGCAAGGAAGGGGAGCAGCACTGGCAGTCCAAAGCCTTTACTACAAACGATTGACAGCCTTACAAGATAGCCGTTTCTTAATTGGCTTTCTTACTTAGGCTGGCTTATTGCTTCAGAGAATATGCTCTTCTCTGTATCATCTAAACCCAAATTACACGATTGTCGGCTCGACGCCAGATCAATATATATAGGCAGCAATTACACGTAATGGCTCATTCGTGTAATGCGATCGCTAACTAAAAATGTTGTTCTTTAGTGCCACCATCGTACCACATCCTGGATAGCACTACTAACGGATGCTATTGCTTTGTGACCACCTAGCGCAAAGATCATTGGAACTATTGCCTGTATATCATGCAGCAAATCCTTTCGTGTGCGGAGAGATAGCCTGTGAAGTGAATCTTGCCATAAAAGAATAAGTTGGGATTGTGGCATTTGGGACAGTTTGTCAGCTAAGGCACTCAGGGCATCGACGCGATTCTTATCATCCTGAATCTCCCTAGTAACAGCCAGTGCCTCTCGTAACAATTCAGGTGGCAGTTTATCAGCCAAAGTACTTAAAGCTTGGACACGCTCATTTACTCCCTGAATTGCTAGAACTGCTTTAAAGGCTTCTGGGAACAAAGTTTCTGGTAAGTAAGGAGCCAAAGTACTTAAGGCTTGGACGCGCTCATTTACTCCCTGAATTGCTAGAACTGCTTTAAAGGCTTCTGGTAACAAAGTTTCTGGTAAGTAAGGAGCCAAAGTACTTAAAGCTTGGACGCGCTCATTTACTCCCTGAATTGCTAGAACTGCTTTAAAGGCTTCTGGCAAAATATTTGGCAGTTTTTGAGCCAAGGCAATCAGCAACTGGACACGCTCATTAGGATCTTTAATTGCCTCCGCTATCTGTAAAGTTTTTAGTAACAAACTTTCTGGTAGATGGGGAATTAAAGCAGTTAAAGCTTGTACTTGTAAGCTATTGTTTTGAATTATTTGTGTTCCCTGGAGAAAGCTACCTTTAATTGCTTGCGTTGCTTGTAAAGCTTTTGGCAACAACTCATCTGGGAGATAAGGGAACAAGGCAATCAAAGCTTGAGTATAGTATTCTTTATCCTCAAATCTTAAAGCTATATTTAGTGCTTCTGACAACAAGTTTTTTGGTAGTTTAGGAACTAAGTTTCTCAAACTTTGAACACGGTTCTGTTCATCCGAAATTGCCTGTAGAGTTTTAAGAGCTTCAAGAAAAGCTTCTGGTAGTAATGATGATATACTTATAAAGTATTGAACGCGTAATCTCGCCGATGTAATTCTCTTTGCTATCTTTAGCATTTTTGATAAATTTTCACGGCGTTGCTGAATCATGAGATGATTTTGTTCAATATGGAACAAAGTTTCAATGTTTCCAGCCTCTAATTCATCCTGCAAATATGCAACGCCATTTTCAGTAAAATATAGAGTTAAAGTAGTTAAAGCCTTAGCACGCTCCCTCTTATCCTCGATTCCCTGTGCTGCCTTGAGAGCTTTCGGTAAAATATTCGGTAGATGAG
The DNA here is from genome assembly GCF_014696655.1 of Nostoc sp. FACHB-888. Classification (NCBI taxonomy): domain Bacteria; kingdom Bacillati; phylum Cyanobacteriota; class Cyanophyceae; order Nostocales; family Nostocaceae; genus Nostoc; species Nostoc sp. FACHB-888. Next base: position 57,650 of record NZ_JACJQM010000024.1, read on the forward strand.
GACTTAGAATATTTAAGATTTGAATACGATATTGATCATCAGGGAGTGACTGTAAAAGATTAATAATTTTTGGTAAAACATCTGGGATATAAGTAACCAAAGCACTTAAAAGTTGAGTACAATAATATTTATCCTCAAATCTATCTGCTACTTTGATAACTTCTGGTAAAAATTTTTGTGGGAGGTGTGCAATAAGATTTATCAGGACTTGAGCGCGATAATTTTCATTTTTAATAGTCTCTATTATTTTAAACGTTTCTGTTCCATTTTCTGCTAAATAGGGTAATAGATTATGTAGAATTTTTGCAAATTCAAAGTCATCTCTAATTACCTGTAAGAATTGCAGGGTTTGCGGCAAAATATTTGACGGAGAATAAGGAACTAAAGCGCCTAAAGCTTGGGCAACTTCCAAGTCATCTCTAATTACTTGCACTAATTGGAAAGCTTCTGGCAAAATCGTTGGTAAATAAGGAGCCAAAGTACACAGTGCTTGGATTTTATGATGATCTGTGAGTGACCTTGTTAATCTTAAAGCTTCTAGCAATAAATCCTTTGGTATGCGAGGAATCAGAACACTCAAAAGTTGGGTACAATGCTTCTCATCTGAGAACGCTCGTGCGCTATTTAGGGCTTCTGGGAATAAAGTTTCTGGCAAATGAGGAGCTAATTTAATTAAAGCTTGCACACGAAGTGCGTGATCTTTAATAGCTCGTACTTTCCAAAATACTTCTTTTAGTAAATCTTTTGATAAGTCAGGATAAAAGGCACTTATAGCTTGAACATAAAGCTTATTGTCGTCAGTTTCTCTGACTACTTTAAGAGCTTCTAAAAACAAATCCTGTGGTAAACGAGGAACTAGTACGCATAGTACTTGTACATAATGCTCTTCATTTAAGAGCCTCAGTATCTTTTTTAAAAAATTTGACAGTAAATTTTTTGGCAAATAGGGAACAAGAATACATAGTGCTTGGGCTTGATATTTTGCATTCCTAATTCTCCAGACTTCTATCAAAGCTTCTGATAACGAAGAATCTGATAGGTGGTGTGCCAAAATTTTTAAAGCTTTAATAACATATATTTCATTACTAATATTATTTACATTTCTTTCTTGATTAACAAGATTCCGTATTGCACTAAGGGCTTGTGGTACAATATCTTGGCAATATGAAGCTAAGGTACTTATAGCTACTGCTTTATGTCCCAGTAATGCTGGTTTCTGTTGTTCGTAAAAATCCGCTGTTTTGAGAGCTTCTGGCAAAATTTCTGGGAAGTATGGAAACAGGGAACTTAAAGCTTCAGTGCGATTAATTAACTTTGTTGATCTTGCCGTGTTGAGAGCTTCTGGCAAAATTTCTGGCAGATAAGAAGCTAAAGCAATTAGAGCTTCAAGTCGATACTCTTCAGTCTCAATATTTCGTGCAGTTGTGAGGGCTTCTGACAACAAAGACTCTGGTACACTAGGAATCAAGGCAATTAAAACTTTAACTCGATACTCTTCAGTCTCAATACTCTGTGCAGATGTGAGGGCTTCTGGCAACGAATACTTCGGTAGATGAGGAGCCAAGGCAATTAGCGATTCAATAAAATCTAACTCATCTTTAATTATTTTTGCTGCATTGAAAGCTTCTAAAATTGCCTGTTCTGCAAGTGGTTGTGATAAAAAAGCAACTAATCTTAAAATTGTCGCCACTTTTTGTTTTGGATCTGGAATATTTTTAGCATAAGCTAGACTTTGTTGCGAACTCCACATCTGTTGTTGGACAAGTTCTACTAATAAATTAGGAGGAATTTTACTAGCAAAACTGTTGAATGAAGTAGTGATAAGCGCATAGTAAAATTGTAGTCCTATGGTTTTTGGTAATATTGTTTCGGTGCAAGAAGCATCTATAAGTTTGCAAGCACGATCAATATCATTTAAGTAACCATCTATCTGTCCTAAGTGTTCTCGTACTTTGTACCAGTCATTGCATCCTGTTTCAGATTCTTCACGCAATAACTGGTGAATCTCTTCTACTTTTTGAGCCTTTTCCAAATGCCAAACTAGATGCTGATGGATATAACCGTCATTGGGCAGGGTATGCCAAAGGTTTTTATCGGTTAAATTTCGATACTTCTTCAAGAAAGTAGCGTGAGCAACAGGCAGAGTTATACCTAACCCTGGTAGATTGCCAAAGCGCTTCGGGTTTAGTGGGGCAGTTAACAAATTACGTGCAAGGTCATGAAATAAGTCATGTAAACGGTAGGTTAGTGTTCCATCTGTCAAGGGGACACCAGACAATAACAGTGCTTTCGAGTGCAAGTAGCTCAACTCATCCTCTGCATCCCGCTCATCATCCATATCCCAGAGCGTTGCAGTCATTGTCTGAGTAATAGTTACATCCTCCGGTAATATTCCCAGCCAGATGAAATTTTCTCGCGTAACGGAAGCTAATCGCTGGACGCTCAAATTTAATGATGCAGTTAAACTGAGTTTTTTTAAGCTTGCTTCATCCGCCGCATCTCTGGCTGATTTATTATCTAATGTTTTTAAGCGGGCTACCTCTAACTGCATATCCTCCACAAGAACTTTCCAAGGAGTACCACCAGCAACTTGGGCAGCGGCTAGTTCCAATGCCAAAGGCAAGTAACCAAGTTCTTTTGCTAAAGCTTCAGCCTTCTGAATTTCCTCTGTGTCAGTGAGGTTACGTCCTAATTTCTTAGCCAGCAGTTCCATCGCTTGGGATGCCTGCATCACATCCAGAGAATATGTGCTGGCTCCGAGAAGTTGGGCGATTCCTGCTTCGCGGGTTGTTATCAAAACTTGACAACGCGCTCCACCAATATTAAATGCTTGTGCATCCCTTGTATCCCAAGCATCGTCTACTACCAGCAGCACAGCTTTGTCATACAGCAGTGTACGCAGTTGATTGGAAGTAGCTTCCACGCTAGTGGCTTTAAAGTTGTAGTCCCCCAATGCCTGTACCCAGCCACTAAGCAGAGATAGAAGATTAGGCTGCTGACCTAATGTTGCCCAGAGAATCCCATCACAAAAATGAGCTTGCACTTCTTGATCTTGTGCTAAAGCCGTTGCTAGGGTGGATTTACCAACCGAACCCAAGCCGTGAATAGCTGTCACTACCAAAGTACGGACATCATTTGACTCTGTAAGTAGACGAGTTTTTAGGTCTTGGCTGTATTCGGGACGATCTACATAGTAAGTTGGTAATGGTGGTGCTTGGAATGGACGTAACTGTTTTTGCTCTCTAATATTCTGAGTTCCGATGAAAGCTTGTCCACCAGGAGCAACATAAACACCAATTTTCTCAGCGAACTTCCCGGAATCGTCAGGCATTTATAGAGTTACTTGTCACTAAGTTTAAAAGGACATATTATCGATCTTTCCTGTTCCACCAGGCATAACCACCTGACCAATTTTTTCTGCCAATTTTTGTAAATTAGGCATAGCAAGAATTTCATTAAATTTGGGATTGGGTTCTGCTTTCGCTGCTGCTGCTAATTCCTGCATGGCTTGATTTACTTCAGGATTTATTTGAGCAACAGATTCTACTTCTAGTACAGCTTTGCCATAATCGAGTGGTTGAGAAGGTGCTTTTTCAATAGCAACTACAGTATCGGGAGAGTGTTTTTTGAGAGTGACGAGAAACTGAGCAGTCTTATCCCATAAGGCTTCGCCTACCTTTTCGCCAGTTTTTTCCAAAGCTTTAGTCGCAATCACAGTCCCAATAGCGATCGCACCAGCAGTAAGCGGTTCCATATGCTACCTCGTAAGCACAGCATTTTATTTATTAATACATGGTTTCTGTTCTAGATTCCACAATCTCCGCAATTGAAGTAAAAAGCTTCTAGTTTAAATTTCGACTCATCAATCACATCGCATTACACGTTTGGGCTATTACGTGGAATCGGCGCGTCAAAGGATTGATCTGACGTTAGTCGAAGTAATACCATTTTCGATTGAGAATTGCTGTCTGCGCCTTGGCTTGTCAATCCAAAAGTTTAGCTTAGTTTTATGGACAGTATAATTTGCCCCGTTAGATATCGAGTCATTGAGCGTAAGATTACTCCGGAAAGGTCTTACTGGCATTTTGTTCAAAGTAAAACTTTTTACAACCCATTAAATTTGCCAGATGGCGATATTGAATTCATGTTTGGCACAACTAAAAAGAAAGTTGTTGTTGAACTTTTCCGGATCAGCGGTGGGAAGCCGGGATACTACTTGGCTGACCTCCGCAACAAAGAATATTATTACTGTGGAACCGATCCAGAAAATATTAAGGTACAACTGCGATCGCTTGGCATTGGCAGAGACGATCCAGTAGGGTAGCGGCATCGCTACTCCAAAATGATATCAGCTATGCTGACAACATCATATCGACACCCAAGAGCTTGCCCGCGTGCTGGTTTTTCGCATGGTATTATAATGTCAGTTTTCAGACCATTGGATCATCCCGCCCGATACCAAGCGATCGCAGTTCCGCGTGAACTGAATCAGAATTATCCCCGCAATAATAAAATTGCTTTTGCTTGAGATCGCCAATGTAATAACCTGGCTTTCCACCATTGACTCGAAATAACTCAATTACCAACTTTTCACGCGAAATATCATATTTACGGGTGGCAAACTCAAGATCCGGTGGCTCACCAAGCGGGTTGTAAAAAGATTCACCCTTTATATGCTGCCAGCCTCCTTGATTGTGATAGAAGATTCTTAAGTAACTGGGAATGCAGATGTTAATATTCATGTGCCATCGCTTTCATATCATGTCTGGCTAATTAGTTACAGTTACCACATCTGTGCAAAAATCGGAAAACCCTCTTTCTCCCCTGCTCCCAGCAAGAACTGCGGTCTTAATGATAAGTCTTTAATTGGTTTTCTTAAAAGCTCTATAAATTCATTTCCCTTTAATTTTCTGTCAACAACCGCGTCAATAGCGTTTAGTGCAAGAAATAATCTGAGGTCAAGCCAAGGTTTGTGGACAGTAACCCAATCCTTTGATGAAATTTTGCTGGAACGTTTCTATCTCCTCTTTTTGTGGCTGACCATGAGAAACTACAGCAACCTGGTAGCGACGCATGACATCAACAGGGGACTGTCCGCCAGCTAAACTCCAAAGCGCCAATTGTACCCGCTTTGGTGGTGAGTAACTACTTCCTAATTCACTTAAGATTGACCTGAAGTTACCATCTTCTTTATGTGAGAGTTGATGGTTCAGCCTGACTCTAATCACCCAGCCGTCAATAGTATTAATCACAGTGACAAAACTGACTTTGAGTTGAGGTCTACCATGCAGGTATTCAACCAACCGTAGTGTAAGGCTAGCATTTGCAAGATAGCAGAGGTATTCCATATGAGTGCTGGTGAATTGGGGTTAGTTCACTTTAAAAATATAGAAACAATTTGAGGAACTTGTGAGCAAGAGATTTAAATGTATTTTATATATCTTTTTTATTTCGGTTTTTACTGTTGAATCCTTTTAATTTGCGGGGAATTTAACAATGTATCAATTAATTTATCCGAAGTCTGGCTAATCCAGGTGTTTTTTTCTCTCTTGTGAGAAATTCGGGTTAAGTGACTGGGAATGGAGATGTCAATATTCATGTGCGATCGCTTTTTCTGGATATCCAGAAAATTATCGACGAACAAGGTTTGAAGAAGAACGAACTAGGATCGGCGATCGCCTACAACGGGACAAAACCGATTGGCTTAACCTGAAGCCGCGCATACCGAGGTTTTGCACCTTCTAAGTATACCGCTTAACGGTTAAAACTGGCGACGTAATCCTATCGCATCAGTGAGAGGTTAGAGTGATTGCACTTTTGTCAAGAGGGTACAGGAGGCGAGCGACGCTCGCTTCCTGTACCCTCTATTTGATTATCATTATCTTTAACATCTTTGACAACTTAAATAAGATATCAAAAGGTATTGTAACGAGAGAATAACTTTGTCAAAACTGGGCTTAATTCTTAGGTAAATTCAATTATCAAATGAGGTAATGAAAAATTTGGTTTACCGCCATGCCCAAGCGACTAAAACAAAACTCTGACCACCCACACCGCATTGGTAAGAGGTTAAGATAAAGCGCCTTTTGTCAAACAGTCTCTACATTCAGTCATCTCGCATCCTCTGCATTAATCGCATAGTTTAAGTTATGTTTGAAACAAAAACTCCCTAAGTGATTCTATTCACCTGTTGTTACAGTTGGACACTGGTTTATCTGACCTGTACGGGTGACTACGGTTGGTGCAAGAAATGAGTCAAGAGTACATGAAAATACTTAGCGGATGACTTCTAGAAAGCGGTAATCGCGCATCCACTTTTCCCCTTCCTGGTCGCTCAAGACGGCAAGACGTCCGGTAGTCATAAACGCTAGCTTGAAAATTTCCCACTGCTCATCAGTAATTTCCCCCTGTTGTGACATCACACCTCCTTCATCCCAGATAATGGTCACTTGTCTACCTCCGGCAATCTCGAAGTGACCCAAGCGAATAATCCGACCAGTATGCCACTCAAACTGAGAACCAGCTTCCCTGGCTTGAGAAGCTTCGAGTGCTTCTGCGCTGGAGTGGAGAGTTTGATCTTGTTGATTATTCGGTGATTTCTGCTTTGTCATAGATTGTCCTAATCCTTTTTGATATTTGCTTGAGTTGATTGGGCATGAAGGCAAGGCTCAATATACAACGCCGGTTCAACCTGTATCTTCTACCTCACGCTGTAGCCTTGTTGAAAGTGATTGCCGCTTTTCTAGCTTCAGCTAATATTACATTTTTATAAATATCTGTTACATTACGTTACATATAGCGAACTGCAAACAAGGCATTTTTGAAACCACCCAAATATTGGGTTTCTCCAAAACGAATCGCACTTACTCATATCTCGGCTCAATACCTTATTAGTATTTACTTTTGTCAATAAGATAGCCTAACCGCCCCAAAACCTTAATTTGACGTGAGCGGTAGTCAGGGCTGACTCTCAATACGGTTCGGTTAAGGTTTAAGCAGTATTGGTTACATAGAATGTGAGTGTTTCAATTTTGCCTCCAGTTCCTTTATGTATGGTTTCTTGGAAGGAAATTTGGCTCTAGTTTTTTTAACAACTCTTGGGTTACTTCTTCCTTCACGCTCTGATATCTGCTCATCAAGAATTTCACACGCAAGCCAGGTTAAAAAAAAGGTACTTCTTCGGGATCAAGACGTTGAAATTTAGGAATAGCACGGCAGGCAACGTTAAGGGTTCCGGTAAAACTTAGTCGCAAAGGGGAGATTTGAGAGTTAGAATTTGCCGTTTGCACCCTGATGACAATTATCAGTTTACATAGTGTGTGACCTTAACCGAACCGTATTGCAAGTGATTGTGGATGAATTTACCAACCTCAAATCGCTGTGCGGCGAAAGTGCGATCGCATTTTTCAATATGAGCTTAACCGATACTCGCAAAGCCAAGGAATATTTATTAGGTATAACTCACAATGCCACTAATGAATCATTTCCAGATAGTACAGCAAGCGCTCATCAATCGGGTACTGTGTTACTTGAGAAATTCTCAGCCAATGGTGAAACACCTTTAAAAAGGGTCGTTGTTCGCTATGGGCTAGTGGATGAGCAGGGCAATAATCTTGATGATGTTGAGAAGACTTTACCAGATTGGTTTCGCCCAGAAAAGATTTATCAGCATTTCAACGGTAAGCTATTAAATTTTGAAGATTAACCAATCTTTCCATACCAAAGGAAGGCTAAACAGTACGATGCCTGCGACGGTAAACTACGTACCGAAGGACAAATAAAAAAAGCTGGCTAATCTCAAGCCAGCTTTTCCATTAGAGTGTATGTTGCTTCTCTTAGAAACGAATTTACCATCAAGTCTTCTTTGTATACATCTATTAAATTGATATTAACCTACTAATACTTTCCTTTTTTTCCATTTATATAAGTTACATTTTGTCAAAACAAATTAGATGCGTTTCCCCTGGAACATTACCTCTTAAATAAATTTTACAAACTTAAGGCAAAAAATAAATATTTCTTCTCATCTGTAGGGAACCTAATACAGATATTGTTGAAATCGTAAGCTGAGTGCAAACATTAGTTGTCACAAATTATTTAATGTATCGTTATTTAATTCAACTACCCATTTTTCTGGCTGACAACTAAATTTATTTGCATAAAGCGTAACTCTATTGGTGGCTTTTTAGTAAATTCAATTGGTTCTGCTACAACAAATTTAGCTGTTTACAATAAATTGCTAGTAGCCACGACAGTTCTATTACACAAGTTCTTCCTTAGGCAACAGAGGTAAAACATATGGCAACCTTCCCCACAAATGGTAATGATACTCTTACCGGCGGTCCAAACGCTGATACTTTGAACGGGCTCGGTGGCAATGATACTTTGAACGGGCTCGATGGCAACGACAGACTTAATGGTGGTCCTGGGTTTGATAACCTTAATGGTGGTATTGGAAATGATAGCCTGCTAGGTGGAACTGGCAACGACAGACTTAATGGTGGCTCGGGGCTTGATACCCTCGATGGTGGTCCTGGGTTTGATACCCTTAATGGTGAAGGTGGCAATGACATACTTCGTGGTAGCCAGGGAAATGATGTCCTCTCTGGTAGCGCTGGAAGGGATAGATTTGTGCTTAGGCAAGGGTTGACCGATAACATTTTCAATACGGCTAGTGGTAATAGTGACTTTACCCGCATTACTGACTTCAATGTTAACGAGGGTGATGTAATAGAACTACCTAATCTTGGAGTTAATGGTAATGTGAATGAAAGCGGCGATGCAGGAGAGACTATTTCTAATAGCCAGGTTATTCCACAAGGCACAACACCGCTAGATAGTATTTCTGGCACAATTGATAATAATAACGATGTTGACTTGTACCAAATCAATTTAACAGGCGCACAGTTTTCTGCAACGACAACTGATGCAGCTGAATTTGACACACAGTTGTTTTTGTTTGACGAGGATGGCGTTTTGCTCGCACAAAATGATGACGCCAGCAGCCTTCAATCAGAGCTTACGGGTTTATCATTAGATTCTGGAACCTACTTTTTGGGAATTTCGAGCTTCAATAACGATCCAAGCAATCCAGTTGGAGACCGACTTACCTCCTTTATAGGTACCGGAAACTCAAGCGGTGACTACACGATTGAATTAGTTGGGGTTGAGTCTAATCCTCCTACGTTTACCTTGGGTGAATCTCCTGCTGGTTTACCTGTAGGAACAGCGTTATTTTTTCAAAACGACTTAATTGCAATTGTTCAAGGAAGTGGGGTTCCAACAGATTTTACAACTGGCTTCGATTTCGGTGTCTAGATGCCTGAAATTACGTTTCTGAATTGATTATTCTCCGGTGTTTTTCTAGATCGGTTGGTTGAGTATTCTGAATTGATTATTCTCCGGTGTTTTTCTAGATCGGTTGGTTGAGTATAATGAGTAAAAAGTTTTACTAGTTTGAGGACCAAGCAACCGATCTATCTCTCTTCTGCCACTTTCCGGGTATTCTGAATAACTGGAGCTTTTTGAGTTCGGCATCAGAGATAGTTGGAGAACCTGCGATGCCTACGCCTACGCCTGACATTCACCAGCATACAAATCCTTGCTTGCCGCTTTCACAGACTCGATAACAGCCCCAGTTTCATCATCATCAGCCGCCTCTGCATCAATAATGGTGTACCCATCCTCGACTAATCCCCTCTAGCACCGATTCGCGATAGCAGCGCATCTCGACGTTTATGACAGAGCCATGCATCACTAGTGTTTAAGGTGCTACTTTTTCCCGAAACTGTTTACCAGCAGAAAATGCAGGTATTTTGGTAGCTGGAATCGTGATTGTCTCATTGGTTTTGGGATTACGCCCTTCACGTTGGGAGCGTTCGCGTCGCTCGAATGACCCAAAGCCTATAAGTGTTACCTTCTCACCATTTGCTACAGCTTCAGTAACCACTGACAAAAAAGCACTAATAACTTCATCGGCTTGCTTTTTTGTGATGTTGGTCTTTGCTGCTACAGCATCTACTAATTCACCTTTGTTCATAAATTTCCACTAAGCATTGCAAGTAAAGGAAATGTAGCATTAATAACTATTATCAGGAAAGGGGAAAAAGGAATAAGAATCAAACAATACATGAAAATTAACAATGCACAACTACTATTGCATTCTTGCCCTGTTCCAGATTTTCTTTGATCAGCAAGCCATCACCAGTAGCCAGGGTAAACAATGGTTTATAGAGGTTTTTATTATCTGGGCAATCGCGTAGTTATGATTATAAAATTTTATATTTACGCAATATATAACAATTTTTAGGATCATAAAAATTGTGCGACACTGCATTGCATTACAGACGAGTAGGATTGTTGCGATCGCTATACGGGATCATTATGCAAAGTTTAGGCATGGGCTGTTTTTCGTCAACAAACGACCTTTGCTTTGATCTTGGTCAGATCAAGATTTAATGATCGCCTGTTGACACAAATGAGAGAATATACCGCGCTTGAGTGCAAACGATATTCTTATTTTTGTTTGCAGCTTGCGGTAGGTTCTACATTGTAGAAAGTCCCTGGCTTGGGGTTAATTGAACGCAACTCCTGGATAAAAGCATTAAATTTTGTATTGCTTATGCCGAAGCCAGCTTCAGCACAAGCAGATAAACCCCCTTCGATGGGAATAGGAGATCCCACCCTGGGACTAAATACAATGAATTTATCGACGGTGCCAGTGGCGACCCCAAACCCGATAACCTGGCGAATTGTTCGCAAAGCAGCATTATCTAAAGAACCACCAATACTGCCAATACTGATATTAACCGCACGACTCTCAGCAAAGGCCGGCGCACTAATAGACAATACTGCCCCGACAATAATCAAAGAGGTGAACTTCTTCATTTTCCTTTCCTCCAAAAAATAGAAAAACTAATACAGAGGTTCTGACATGGATGAGGTACATTAGAGACTTTACCATGTAAGAATTTCAGATATCTTGTTGTACCTCACTCGACTCAAAACCTATGTAGGTAAAAAAGCGTAGACTAACTCTTTATTATACGGAAAGTTTCTATTTTTAAGAGGAATTCAGCAGTCAGAATCAATTTATGTGGGGATTCAGACCTCCACTGATTGTTCGCATAGCATCCTGTCGGGAAGACCACCAAATTTTAAATTTGGTAGGGTGGGGGCATTGCTCCTGCATACCTATTTAGAAGTCTAGTTGAGGGAGTGAGGAAAGGAAAAACTGCTCTGGCTCGCAGATCATGCTTCTGAACGTTTAGGGCGTTTAATTACGGCTAGGGGAGTTAAACCTGTAGGTTTAAGCCAATTTCCATTAGGTACTTACTTTATACCCAGCAAAATTTGTGTGGATATAAAAATGAGTCTACTTATAGGAAGTTGGCTTCATCGTCTGTAAAATTGGTTACGCAGTTGCACTGAGTTAGATAGGTTGTAAAATTTTTTAAATAACCGCAGAGGCACAGAGAACGCAGAGAGAATTAAATATAGAGACAAGAGGAATAATTTCTAAGAATTCCAAACTTTTGTGAACTTTATCATCTCTCTTTTCTCTGCCTACTCCGCGCCTATGTGGTAATTAAAAATTGTAGTCAGAGTAAGTTACCCATGAATATGAAGAAATAGGGAATAACCACTGGCAGCAAAAATAAAAAGGATAGCTGTAGGAAAAATTACTACATCCCTAACAATAAATAAAATCCAATCTTTTCTTAGTTCTTGTTTAAATTTAAGTTCTCTCAGCTTTCGCTCAAGTTCTACGTCTTCTTGTGACTGCAAATTTTCAGGTGAGATAATTAGTGGATTGTCACCTTTTTGGGCAATTATTTTTGGTAAATCTGTTCTATCTGTCATGCTGTTTAGATGCCAAGAATTAAAATATTACTGCCGAATCCCTTTGATAAAGTCTGTCCTTGCTTCAATTATTGAAGACATTAAAACATAACACACTAACAAATTTATATTTAATCAGATGAGAGGATGATTTCATTCACTATCAATTGATTTGCTTCTGAAACTCCTAGTTTTTTGGTTTCTTCTTTAGCTATAACCATAATTTGCATCAAGGTTATAGCCTGACGTAGAACATCACTTTTACTTATGCCAGATGGAGAAACTGTGGCAATTGTTTCACTCTATAGCATACAAGTACGTCCAATCGGTAGAAGAGAAATTGCGCGATCGCGCCTGATAAATTAATGTAAACAGTGCGATCGCATTTCCTCAACTCATCTTCCTGAATACTTAACGACTGAAGTCACGGATATACGAATAAAACCTGCAAAGGCAGGTTTATAAAAGGAAAATATTGCTTACTTTTACCAATTATTGATTACTACTGTAATTTACTTGCCTGTGATATTTCACGCCAAAAATCGAGGGCTGTTTGGGTTCTGTCAGCAACGTGCCTACGTAGTGCTTTTGCTATCGCGTATTTATATGGTGAAGAGAGACTTTCTGCTAATTGGCGTGGTTTTCCTGCCAATATTTCTTCACATGTAAAAGTTTGAATATTTCCAATTAATAAACTTAATAGCAATAACCCTGTGTGGTAGATGTCTACCTGTCGTCCAATCTTCCCATATTCTTTTGGATCAAGAGATTCTGGAGGTAGCATCCATTCTGCAAGTATGGTATTAAAAATATTAATATCATTTTCTAATCTACTTATTCCTAAGTCCCCAATTTTGAACATAAAAACTGGCTCTTTATTTGGAATTAACCTATCGTACATCAATGACACAAAAACATTTCCAGAATGGATATCTTTGTGAACGTAACCAGCATTGTGCATAAAGTGAATTCCACATAATAGCTCTCGTGCAAGGCATGGTAGCCAAATCTCACCTGCTAAATCTGGCATCTCAAGCAACTCTTTAAGCGTACAATGACAACGCTCTATAATCAGGTAAAAAGTATTACAATACTCAAAGGCATCATACACATAAGTAATATTTGGATGACGTAAGTCCACTAGCTTATTTAACTCTTCTGACCATTCTTGCTGAACCTGCTCATAACTGCGGTTTTGAGGCACAAGAACTTTAGCTACTAGTTCATTTTCCCACTCATCTTGACATTCATATACCAAGCCGAAGGAACCTTGTCCTATACTTTCACCAATTAAGTATCTTTGATTAATAACATTTCCAGGTTGAGGGGGGCAAAAAAACTTTGGTAGCTGGAATTTTCGGGAATTAATCATTAGTGGCTTTAGCCTCATTATTAAAACCCCCATAATAGCAAACACCCACCCAATAAATCACTTAGGTGGGCGTATCAGATGATATTATATGTATTCAGCCTTAATGTACTAAAATGATCGCACTTTTCGTCAAGCCTCCACAGTGAATCCATTAAACGCCATGTTTTCCATAAAAATATCGCCTTTCATCCTGACTTGTGAATCAAGTTTTGAACTCGTAAACTAGCTTTTGTGACTTGAAAAGCAGCTTTTGCGACTTGAAAACCTGTTAACGTTAAACAATTTCAGCAAATATAACCATATTTATTTTATAAACTAACGCGGTGTGCAACTTTATCTCAAACCTAACCTCCAGCCTCTTCCCTACGAGGGAAGGGGAGTAATATTCAAAGCCTCTCTCCGCTTCGGGGAGAGGTTTGGAGAGGGGTTTTAAAAATAAGTCGCACATCGCGTTAAACTAATCTCAATGCCTTAAAAGTTCTCATAAAAAAAAACGCAAATATACGCATTAAACGCAATTTTTCAGCATTCCCATACGTATATTTGCGATAAAATAAAAGACAATCGCAGCCTTAATGGACTAACGCGATCGCACGTTTCGTCAACGCTTCAGCAGTTAATCCATTAAACGCCATCAACTCACCAGCACTCGCTGTAGTTTCGCCACGTTTCCAAGCAAAGGTGTCGCGCTTGGCTGTACTCCTTAACAGAATCGGTTCTAGCATCCCCGCAGCACCACCAGTAACGGCAATTAACGCATCGCCATCAAATAATTCGGCAAATTTAGCATCATCTAAGAAACCGCCTTCGGGTTGGGAACAAGTATCCCAAGCAGTATCATGGCTACGGTACAATTGCCGAGGATTGATAACAGAAACTATCTTTGCACCAATACCTTCAGTTTCTAAAAAAGCAGCAGCTTCAAATACTGGCATTAATGTTAAATCGCCAATCACAGCAAATACAACTTGTTTATCGCCAGCAACTTCATGCAATAGCACCGCACCATCGCGTAACCCTTGACGAGTTTGTTCTAAAGTTGTGCGAATTGGCAATGGCGATTTACTAGCTGTAATCACAACTCCCTTATTCTTAGTTTTCAATGCCCAGTCATAACAGACTTGAATACTATTAGCATCAGGCGGAAATAATGGGAAAACATTTCCATTTCGCATCAACGAAGCAAAGTAAGCTTCAATTTCGGGACGTTGGTGAGTCCAACCGTTGCGCCCTTGCTCTAATGCGCCTGCTGTAAATAAAGTAATAGTCGAAGGAGTTTGACGGCGTAATTCTGCCATTGATTGGGTTACAGTTTGCCAAATTGGTAATCCGTTGATGGCAAAAGATTCGTAAGAACACCACAATGTTCTCGCACCCATTAACGCTAAACCCGCAGCTAAACCGGCACAAGCATCTTCACTCAATGGTTCATAAACTTGTCCATTTGGTGCTTGATTATATAAGTCGTCGGTTGTGGGGTGGATAATCTTTAATGCTTGGTTGATGTTGGCAATTCCTGATGCTTCATTACCATCGGCGTTGGTGACGAGGAAATTCTGATCTTTATTTCCCACTATTCCTACCAATCGTCCCATTGCGGTTGTGGAAACTTTTGGTTCGCCTCCAACTGCATATTCTTCTAAAGGTAATTCGCCTAATTCTGGTAATGGAAATTCAAATTCTGTCACCACAGTTTTTGCTGCTGGGCCACCACCGGCGCGTTCTGCATTTGTTCTAACTAATTGCCAAGCTTCCGCAGACAAAGCACGGGTTTGCAATGCACTAACAATATGCGGCGCATCCAGCGTATCTTTAGGATACAGGTTGTGAGATTTTGCCCCGCGCGCGTGGACTCCTGCACCTTTGAGTTGTTTAATAATGAAGACGGTAAGTTTACCGCCTAACGCCGATCGCGCTGCTTTATCTACACCAGAAAGTACTGCTTGAGTAAATGCTAGGCGTTTCTCAAAGGAAAAGGCGGTACTATCAACGTAATCCCCTGGTTGATTTTGATCATCGAAATCCTTGGCATCCACTAAAACCACTTCATCAAAACCGTTACCTTGCCAATATGCCTGCATCTGTTCATTGGTTTTCAGAGAAACCATGCTGTGATGTTCTTGGCTGTAACCGTTCCACACCAACACCGGCAAGAAATTGGTGACAGCAGGATAAGCAGTATGGAAATGTGCGATCGCACTTACAATATAAGGCTCACCCAATCCACCATCACCAACTGTAAAGGGGAACAACTTATCTTTGTGCAACAGTGCAGCTGCCATTGCAAAGTGTTGCCCTTGTCCCAAAGGCCCAGCCGGTGCGAGAATACCGGGAATGTAACCAGAAAGGTGTCCTAAAAGTCCGTGCTTTTCTCGGAAGCGATCGCGCAATTCTTGGACTGTAAAAATTCCCATGTCTTCTAACGAACGATCCAAGAACATGGCACTATAAAATCCGGGGGCGTGGTGTCCGACTTCGGTAATAATGTTCTTGTATCCCAGCATGACAAGAGATGCGTAAGCTTCCGCTTGGCTGGCGAATCCGCCGGGATGCCCAGAAGCTTTACTCGCAGTAACTTGCAAAGTTAGGTAGCGTAAGGCATCAGCAGCAAGTAAAGTTTGATATACAGCATTCGGTTCTGTGGGAGATGCGATCGCTACTTTGCCCGACTCTATAGCAGGTGTTGCGCCATAAGTTTCAAAATCTGGTAACGCTTCACCAAAATATTGAATTCCTTCAGAAAAATTAGGAAGCGCTGAAGATGCCTTTGGGGAGATTGCAGTCATGCTGAGTACCTTTTGACGATTCGGTGAAACTGTAGATGCTTGTTGAATTTAACAAAAATTTTACATCTTCGAGGTTGTAACAGTTTATTGCTTTTTTGCAACCTTAGAATAAGTACTTTAAATGGTTACGCGCCAAAATTATTTAGATTGATTTTCAATGCTTCTACATAATCCCCCACAGTCCTCATTAAAAAGGGCTATGGGGGATTTGAATATATTGCAACTGTCAAATAATGGATTTTAAAATTGTTATTATACAGCAATACAGGACATTTGAATAAAACCAAAAGATGTAATTTAACTGGACATCTACCCAAAATATATTTAGTAAGTTTTTTCCGTAAATGCTTTTAAAGATTCAGAAAAAATATTATTATTGTCCTTGTAAAAATTAATGGTGTTTATTTGCCAATACGTTTCAATTAGTAGAATTTTCATTTATAAAATTCTCTTAAAAACTTTTTCAAGCTTACTCTAATTTCCTCTTTAAAAAGAAGAGTGGGGAGGAAAAGCATTACTCAAACTTATTGAATTATTGTCAGCCTAGTAAATCCTAAAACATCGAATAAACAATGAAAGGACTTGATAATATACGCACACCAGCATTACTACAAACTCTGCAATTAATTGCTAAACCCACAAAAACCTTAGAAAGTTGTGCCGCCAACTATGGTGACATTTTCACAATGCGGGTAATGGGTTTAAAGTCACCACCGATAGTATTTTTTAGCCATCCTCAAGCAATTAGTGATTGTTTCGCTATACCTGCACAAAAGTTAGATTTTAAGAAAGCAACCCATGTATTTAAACCCTTATTTGGAGAAAATTCTATTGTATTTCAAGAGGCGCGATCGCACCAACAACAGAGGCAGTTATTACTACCAGCCTTTCATGGCGATAATTTAAAGTCTTATGGACAAGTAATTTGTCAAATAACTAAAAAACTAATACAAGATTGGACATTAGGTAAAAATATTTGTATACATCACTTAATGTCAAATATCACTTTAGAAATTATTTTACAGGTAGTATTTGGTATTACTCATGGTGCGCGTTACCAACAATTAAAAGAACAATTGAGTTCTTTGTTAGAAGATGTAACTAAACCTTGGTATTCTAGCTTATTTTTCTTTCCGTTGCTGCAACAAGATTTAGGTGCATTGAGTCCTTGGGGAATGTTCCTAAAAAGACGAGAGCAAATTGACAAACTTATTTATGCAGAAATTTCTGAAAGACGTTCGCAAAATGATGCTATGCGTACAGACATTCTCAGTATGCTGATGTCAGCGCATGACGTAAATGGACAAAAGATGACAGATGAGGAATTACGCGATCAACTAGTTTCATTATTGTTGTTGGGTTATGAAACTACATCTGGCGTATTAGCCTGGATATTTCACTTAATTCACTCTCACCCAGAAGTGAAACATCGGTTAATGCAAGAACTAAATACTTTGGATGATATCACAAATCCTGAAGGAATTACACAATTACCTTATCTTACCGCCGTCTGTCAAGAAACACTGCGAATTCATCCTATTGCTTTAATTTGCACACCACGAATGGTAAAAGATAGTGTGGAAATTATGGGACAACAATTTACATCAGAAACAGTTTTAGTTCCTTGTATTTATTTAGCACATCGTCGAAGCGAGACTTACCCAGAACCAGAACAGTTTCAGCCAGGAAGATTTCTCAACCACAAGTTTTCACCTTACGAATATTTACCCTTCGGTGGGGGTTATCGCGGTTGCATTGGTGCTGCATTTTCCATGTATGAACTAAAATTAGTAACAGCGATAATCTTATCCAATTTTGAACTAAGCCTTACTGATAAACGTGTAGTGCATCCAGTCCGTCGTGGTATTACGATTGTTCCTAGCGGCGGTGTAAAAATGGTTGTTACCAAAAAAGCAAAACTTAAAAAACAAACAATACTTTCTAGTTGATTACTCAATCCTCCGACTTGCATATACCGCAATGTAGATTCGCTCGTTAGTACCTAGCCTTTACAGTAACTAGTAAGAGAAAATTTAGGAGATTACTAATTCATGCTTGATGAGAATCGGTTGGAGGAAAAATTTCTATCACAGGAAGCTGAAAGGAGAGTATCCGAAAAGCTAGATACAGTAGAAGAAATAGAAATAGATGTACAAACCGATCTTTTGAAAATAGTTCA
Source organism: Nostoc sp. FACHB-888 (assembly GCF_014696655.1). Taxonomy (NCBI): domain Bacteria; kingdom Bacillati; phylum Cyanobacteriota; class Cyanophyceae; order Nostocales; family Nostocaceae; genus Nostoc; species Nostoc sp. FACHB-888. The sequence goes on from NZ_JACJQM010000024.1 coordinate 75,828, forward strand.
GGGACAGGCGGATGGAGTTTCGGTTGCAGGACAAGGATTAGTAATCCAAGAAGGCCTTCGGGTACAGGAAATAAAACTGCAAACAGAAAGTATTGCCATTAATCCCTTCAGTGCTATTTTTGGTCAAATAGAACTTAATGAGCCAGTAAATGCCATAGCTCGCGTTATAGTTACAGAAGTAGATATTAACCACGCCTTGACTTCAGATTTGATTCGCACCCAGATGCAAAATTTGCAGTTGGATGTAAATGGCGATATTGTTAGTTTTGAGCCGCAAAAAATTCAGGTATTTTTACCTGGTGATGGCAAAATAGAATGTAGGGGAAAGGTACTGTTAAAAGAAATGGGAAATACTCGCCCTTTTGCCTACACCGTGATTCTTCGCCTACGGACTAATTTACAATCCATGATGTTGGAGAGTTTTAACTGCACTGAGGGAGAGGGTGTTTCAATAGAATTCGTTACAGCATTAATGCATAAAGCTAAAGAACTAATCAGTTTACCATATTTTAAATGGGAAGATATAGCCTTTTCTATTAAAGATATAAAAGTAGAAATTGGTAGTTTAATACTTCTGGTAGAAACTCAAGTAAAGCAAATACCATCATCCTTAACCGTACTATCTCCTTAGTGGTATTAACACTAGTTAAAGATATTTTTTGTAACTAGGGAGTGATGCAAGTTTTTTAAAAGTTTTATAAGCTTTTAAAATCTACTTATTTCTAAATTTCAACTATGCAAGAGTATGATGTTGTGCTAATCGGTGCTGGACACAATGGCTTAGTTTGTGCAGCTTATTTGCTGAAAGCTGGTTATAGCGTCCTGTTACTAGAAAAGCGTTCTGTTCCAGGCGGTGCAGCAACAACTGAAGAATGTTTACCACAAGAAGCTCCTGGATTTAAATTTAACTTGTGTGCTATTGACCATGAATTCATTCACTTGGGGCCGGTAGTTGAAGAATTAGAACTAGAAAAATATGGCTTGCATTATTTGGAGTGTGATCCAGTTGCTTTCTGTCCTCATCCTGATGGTAAGTATTTCTTAGCACATAAGTCGCTGGAAAAAACTTGTGCAGAAATCGCTCGTTATAGTGAACGTGATGCCAAAAAATACGCAGAATTTGTAGATTATTGGCAACGAGCGATCGGTGCAATGGTTCCTATGTTTAATGCACCGCCCAAATCGATTATAGATATCCTTGGTAACTACGATATCAAAAAATTAAAAGATTTATTTTCGATGATTGGTTCCCCGAATAAAACGCTGGACTTTATTCGCACCATGTTAACCAGCGCTGAGGATTTACTTAACGAGTGGTTTGATGAGGAATTTTTAAAAGCGCCATTAGCCAGACTTGCAGCAGAACTTGGTGCGCCGCCATCGCAAAAAACGCTTGCCATTGGTGCAATTATGATGGCGATGCGTCACAATCCTGGAATGGCCAGACCACGCGGCGGAACTGGCGCACTTGTGAAAGCTTTAGTGAATTTAGTCACAAGTAAGGGTGGCGTTATTCTGACAGACCAGCATGTTGAAAAAGTTTTAATTGATAATGGAAAAGCTGTTGGTGTACGAGTTGCTGGTAACACTGAATATCGCGCTAAATACGGGGTTATTTCTAATATTGATGCCAAGCGGTTATTTTTGCAAATGACCGATAAAAGCGATATCGATGGAGCCGATCCTGACTTATGGGAAAGATTAGAACGCCGTATCGTTAACAACAACGAAACTATCCTCAAGATAGACTTGGCTTTAGACGAACCATTACGCTTTCCATACCACGCCCACAAAGACGAATATCTCGTTGGTTCTATCTTGATTGCCGATTCCGTGGCTCATGTAGAACAGGCTCATAGTAAATGTAGCTTGGGAGAAATTCCTGATTCTGACCCATCAATGTATGTGGTGATGCCTAGCTATTTAGATCCCACATTAGCACCACCAGGTAAACATACCGTATGGATTGAGTATTTTGCCCCTTATCAAATTGCTGGTGCAGAAGGGACTGGTTTAAAAGGTACTGGTTGGACAGATGAATTGAAAAACAAAGTTGCAGATAAAGTGGTTGATAAGTTGGCAGACTATGCACCAAATGTCAAGAACGCAACGATCGCCCGTCGTGTAGAAAGTCCAGCAGAATTAGGTGAGAGATTAGGTGCGTATAAAGGGAATTATTACCATATTGACATGACTTTAGATCAGATGGTATTTTTCCGTCCCTTGCCAGAAATAGCCAACTACAAAACGCCAATTGAGAATCTATTTTTGACTGGTGCAGGAACTCACCCAGGTGGTTCGATTTCGGGAATGCCGGGACGCAATTGTGCGCGTGTATTTTTGCAGGCAAAGCATCCCATTAGCCAAACTTTGAAAGATGCGCGGGATTCGATTAAGTCAACTGTCGAGTCGGTGTTTGGGATTAATTAAGCGTTGTACATCCTGTTAGGCAATAAGTTTTTAAGCGGACATGATATCATTGTTGCTCGAAAACCCTAGCTAATTAGCAGTTGGCATCCTCCTACGTGAGTGAAGTATAGAGAGGCTCAGATCCGCGACTTATTAAATAAGTCGCGGATCTTTTTGTTCGTAACTCTTGTATGGATTGCTATAGCGACGCAAATTATCGTTTTTGGCTGAAATATTTTCTAAATAATTGCTTTATGTGTATTTAATATGATAATGTAACATACGCTTGATTTGAAGAAGCTTCTATGCATCCTCAAAAAAGTTATTTTTCAAAATTTAAGTAAATGAATGGTAAAACTAGTGTATTTTGATAACACTCAAAAAACGAATAAACTTTAACACCATTTTATAAATTCTGTAGGTACAGCATGGTTTTTCGGAGCTGCTTCGTTGCATCTGGCTTGATAGCTTTCTTGGCATTTGGCTGTAGTGGTGGGGCAAACTCATCAACAGAAAAGACTACACAAGTTGTGCAAAAAAGTAATGTAACCCAGCTTTTCATTGAAGCGAAGGTTACCCAGAAAGCAGAAGATTTCTTTCATCAAGGTAATAATTTCTTAGATGGACAACGTTACGAAGATGCAATAAAAGCTTATGACAAAGCGATCGCCATCAAAGTTGAAAGTCCTGAAGCTTGGATTAACCGTGGCATAGCTTTAACATCGTTGCAACGCAACAAAGATGCGATCGCATCCTACAACAAAGCGATCGCGATTAAACCCGACAAATATGAAGCTTGGTATAATCGTGGCATAGCCTTAACATCGTTGCAACGTTACGAAGACGCGATCGCATCTTACGACAAAGCGATCGCCATTCAACCCGGCAAATATGAAGCCTTAATTAACCGAGGCATTGCTCTAACAAAACTCCACCGCTACCAAGATGCGATCGCATCTTATAATAAAGCGATCGCTATTAAGCAAGATTTGCACCAAGGATATTACAACAAAGCTTGTTCTTATGCTTTACAAAGCAATCTCGAATTAGCAATTGAGAACCTAGATAAAGCAATCCAGTTTGTTCCTGATAAATACAAGAAGTTAGCAAAAACTGACCCAGACTTTAGCAAAATTCGTAATGAAAAACAGTTTCAGACATTACTTCAATAGTATTATTTAACTAGAAGTCAGGATAGAATAGAAACTTGCTGTAGCAATAATTTTTTCTCTTCAGCGGGTTACGATTAGACATGAAAAAATTGTTAATCACCGGTGCAAGTGGTTTTTTGGGATGGCATCTTTGCCAGCTTGCAAAACAAGAATGGGAAGTTTATGGCACTTATCTTTTCCATTCTCTAGAGATTCCGGGCATCAAAATGCTAAAAGTGAACTTAACAGATTTTCAAGAATTGCAGCGTATATTTAGTGATGTCAAACCAACAGCAGTCATTCATACTGCTGCACTATCACAACCAAATTTTTGTCAAACCCATCCCGAAGAATCGCACGCAATTAACGTTACAGCATCCTGCAATATTGCCGGACTGTGTGCAGATAATTCTATTCCTTGTGCTTTTACCTCAACCGACTTAGTTTTTAATGGTTTAAATGCTCCCTATCGAGAAACAGATGCCGTGTGTCCTGTGAATCTTTACGGGGAGCAAAAAGTCATGGCAGAAGCAGGTATGCTGGAAAGACATCCTATGACCGCAGTGTGTCGGATGCCGTTAATGTTTGGTGCAGAAACACCCACAGCTAAAAGTTTTATTCAGCCATTTATTCAAACTTTACAAGCAGAAAAAGAACTAAATTTATTTATTGATGAATTTCGCACCCCAGTGAGTGGGACAACTGCCGCCAAAGGACTTTTATTAGCATTGGAAAAAGTTAACGGCATTATTCACTTAGGTGGAAAAGAACGAATTTCGCGTTATGATTTTGGACGAATATTAGTGGAAGTGTTTCAACTCCCCCCTATCGGTCTTAAATCTTGCCGACAACAAGATGTGAAAATGGCAGCACCTAGACCAGCAGATGTTTCTTTGGATAGTTCTAAAGCTTTTGTATTGGGTTATCAGCCTTTATCTGTAAAGGAAGAATTAGAGGAGTTAGAAGTTTTAATTCCTAACTTTTAATATCATATCCGCCAAATTACCCATAATAAAAGAACCCCACTCCTAACTCCTCCCGCTTTCAAAGGTAGGGTGGTTTTATACAACTAGCTCTGTGTCCGGGAGGATCATAAATTATTTTTAAACCGCAGAGGCGCAGAGAACGCTGAGAAAAAACAATCTTATTTTACGAGTCACCTTGAAAGTCCTAATAGAAATCCTAGCCATTTTTCTAGGATGAGTTCTCCCCATTTTTCCGATGTCATCTGTGTCGATAAAACGGCACGATATGAACATCTAAGAACGTTTGCACAAAAATCTTATGTCTTCATTACTGGCTTTATCCAACAGTTTAGCTGATACCGTAGAACAAGCTGGAAGCAGTGTGGTTGCAGTTAATGCGGGTACTCGTGTTTCCCCAAGCGGCATTCACTGGCGCAATGGAATTATTGTTACTTCTGATGAGTCCCTCCAGCGCTACGATGATATTACCATCACTCTATCAAGTGGTAGCACTGCACCAGTAACACTCATCGGTCATGACTCTAGCACCGATATAGCTGTTTTTAAACTAGAAAATGTAGAAATACCTGTGGCAAAAATTGGCGATGCCAAAACACTCAAAGTTGGTCATCTGGTACTTGGACTGGCAAGAAGTAGCGAAGGTGACTTAAGGGCAGCGATGGGTACGGTTAGCGTGGTTAGCGGTGCTTGGCGGAGTATGAGTGGCGGAAATATTGACCAATTCATCCGCCCAGATATCACCCTTTACTCTGGTTTTGCAGGTGGGCCGCTTGTAGATGCTGCTGGTTTTGTGGTAGGCATGAATACATCGGGACGGCGTGGTACTGCTTTGACTATTCCTACTGTTACAGTCGATCGCGTTGTTGACCAATTAGTAGCAAAAGGACGCATTTCAAAAGGCTACTTAGGTGTGGGAATGCAACCTGTACGCTTACCAAAGAACCTGAAAACTGCTCTCAATTTAACTGCTGCAACTGGGGTAATTGTCGTTAATGTTGAGTCTTCCGGGCCTGCTGACAATGCAGGTGTGTTGCTTGGCGATGTTTTGGTAACGTTCGATGGCGTAACTGTGGGCGATACAGGTGATGTGCTGGCGCTGCTTAATGATAGCGATCGCATCGGTAAAACTGTCAACTTGCAAGTTGTCCGGGGTGGAGTGTTAGTTGAGTTAGCGATCGCAGTTGGCGAACGACCTACTAAGGAAGAATAATCCAATTTGGGATGAGTTTAACTAACTGTGTCAAGATTTATCTAAATTTTCTATTCATTCGAGCTTCTGAACTCGGAACTTCCACCTTTTTACTCGAAGGTTGAGCCTCTGAACTCGGAACTTCCACCTTTTTGCTCGAACGTTGAGCTTCTGAATTCGGAACTTCCATCTTTTTACTCGAACGTTGAGCTTCTGAACTCGGAACTTCCACCTTTTTACTCAAACGTTGAGCCTCTGAACTCGGAACTTCGACCTTTTTGCTCAAACGTTGAGCCTTTGAACTCGGAATTGTCAGAATTTGCTTTCCAAAGTTGGGTTGACTGATATCTTGCAGCATTCTCAATTATCGCAACCTGATTAAAAACTCTTGTCAGCCCACTGATTCTATTTTGACATAGGGAAAAATTGTATAACATGGCAAACACAACATTAACTAACATCGCTGCTGAATTAACAGAGGTAGCTGCTAAACTACGCGATTGCACTGTCAAAGTGAAAAGCGGCTCTTTAGGAGTCGGTTCTGGTGTAATTTGGCAATCTGACGGACTAATTATCACTAATGCTCATGTGGCTACCAGCAACCGCGCAACTGTGGAATTGGCAGATGGAAGGGTATTTGATGCAGTGCGTACACAATTTGATCCACAGCAGGATTTAGCAGCCCTGAAAATTGTCGCCACTAATTTAACTACTGCAATCATTGGCAATTCTGAGGCGCTACGAGTGGGTGAATTAGTTTTAGCGGTGGGTAATCCGTTTGCTGACAGTGGCGCTGTGACAACTGGAATTATCTATGCAAATAATCCACGGGCTGTTATGGCTGATTTGCAATTGTATCCTGGAAATTCTGGGGGGCCACTTGCCGACTGTCTCGGTCGAGTTGTGGGAATTAATACGATGATTGTTAATGGTTTGGCTGTGGCAGTTCCCAGCAACACCGTTGAGCGTTTTTTACAGCGAAATAGTCGTCCGCAACTGGGAGTTACACTGCAACCTGTGCTTTTAAGTAGGCGTAGCTTGGGTTTATTAGTGTTGTCAATTTTACCTGGCAGTGCGGCGGAAACTGCTGGTGTGCAAATCGGGGATGTTTTAATTGGAGTTTCGGGACGATTATTCACTAGCATGAATGATTTAAGCAGATATCTCCATGACAGTAAAGGATCTGTGCCACTACAACTCCTACGCGGTGGGCAGCAATTCGTGATTTATGTTGAGGTGCAGTCTGATAAAACTGCTGTGGAGGCGACATGATCCGAGTGATGGTAGTTGCCACTTCCCCTGTTGTGCGGGCAGGGTTATCAGCTGTGGTGGCTACCAATCCTCGGCTGACGGTTGTGGGGAGTGCATCCGATTTGGATGTATTGGCAAGGGAAGTTGGGCAATTACAACCAGATGTGGTGCTGGTAGATTTGAGTGGCAATCTTCAACAATCAGTGTGGGATAAATTGCTGCTAATTCAAGAACAGCAATATCCGCTAGGAATGATCGTTATTGTTGAGGAAATGGACAGCATCGACTTAGAGACAGCATTACGTTCTCGTATCCGAGGGATATTGCCCAGTACTAGTACAGAATCAGAAATTGTTGCTGCTGTGGAGGCGATCGCTTTTGGTTTGGTAGTGCTGCACCCGGATGCTATAGAATTACTATCTATCCGGGAGAAAGTGGTAGCGAATCCCGTACAAACCTTGACACCACGGGAGATAGAGGTTTTAGGTATGCTTGGTTCTGGGTTGGGGAATAAAGCGATCGCTAAAAGCTTGCACATTTCGGAGCATACCGTCAAATTTCATCTCTCATCCATTTTTCAAAAGCTCAGTGTCTCTAGTCGCACCGAGGCTGTTGCTGTGGGTGTGCGACTGGGTTTGATTATGCTGTGATTTGTAGTGATATCCTGTCCGCTTGATTGCTTATTAAACTCGAAGAACCCCACCCCGCCAAAGCTATGCTTTGTCTCCCCTCCCCGCTTGCGGGGCTACGGTGTACACATATTCCTATACAAAACCAAAATGTTGTAGATTCTCCTAAATCCTCCGATCAATTGGAGGACTTTGAGAGGTTTTTGCCCCCCTTTTTTAAGGGGGGTTGGGGGGATCAAAAGGTTGTGAGGTAACTCTAGAGGACTTGTGTGTACACCGTAGGGGGTTTGGGAGAGGTCTGCTGACTTGTGTGTACACCGTAGCCTCTTAGGAGAGAGGTTTGGAGAGAAGTCAAAAATTAAGTTGCACATCGCATGAAGTCTATTCAATATCAAATGATGACATACAGCCTCAAATCAGGTCATGGTGTATGTATCACATTTAATTCATTATTTATATGAACATCTTAATGTTATCTTCCACCTTTCCCTACCCACCAACGCGCGGGGGAACGCAAGTAAGGACATTTAATTTACTGAAATACCTAAGTCAACGTCATAGTGTTACCCTCGCAACTCAACGCGAGGGCGATGTTACAGACGCAGAAGTAGCAGGATTACGCGATTGTGTGGATCATCTAGCCATTTTTGAACGCCCGCCAGATTCTGGAACTACCGGAATATTGAAGAAAATACAGCGATTTGGGAGATTTATGCAGCAGGGGACACCGCCAAGCGTACTTAACCGCTACTCAGTTGAGATGCAAACATGGGTTGATAACTGGGTGGAAGCGGGAAAATGTGATGTAATTACCTGTGAACATAGCGTTAATGAAATTTATGTGCAGCCACATTTTCAGAAACAGCTAAAAACTATAGTTAATATTCATAGTTCTGTTTACGCTACTTGTCGCAACCAACTATCAACCGGCATTTCCGAAAATTCCCTCAGAGACAGAATTAATCTACCACTTCTGCGGCGTTATGAGCAAAACTACTGTGCTAAATTTTCGGCAATTGTTGCAACAACAGAAGAAGATAAAATTCAACTACAACAGTTTAACCCCAATAGTGAAATTACAGTTATTCCCAATGGTGTAGATTTAGCTTCTTTCCCCAGCCGTACCACCGATCCAGGTGGACATCGCTTAATTTTTATCGGTGCAATGGATAATTTGGCAAACATTGATGCTGTCTGCTTTTTCAGCAACGAAGTTTTACCAGAAATCCAAAAATTGTATCCTGATACAACTTTCGATATTGTCGGTTCTCATCCGGTGTCAGAAGTTTTAGCACTTGATAAAAAACCAGGAGTTAGTGTGGTTGGGCGCGTGCCTTCGATGGTTAAATATTTACATCAATCTACCATTTGTGTTGTCCCCATGCGGACGGGGTTTGGCATTAAAAATAAAACTTTAGAGGCAATGGCAGCTGGTGTACCGATAGTAGCTAGCGATCGCGGTTTAGAAGGATTAGCCGTAGATGGCGCTAGTCATCCATTACGCGCATTACGAGCGAATAAATCGGCGGAGTACGTCACCGCTATTAGTCAACTATTTGATCGCCCACATCTGCGTTCACAATTGTCTCACAACGGCAGACAACTAGTAGAAACACAATTTACTTGGGATATAGCTGGTAAAAGCTATGAACAAGTTTGTCTTGGGAGAGAGCAATAATAATTTGTATGATAAATTTTAATTGTTAAGCTGATGCGCGCTTAAATTGTATAAACACTCTTTACGGTCGTTAACTGTTGACGGTTATCATTCATCAGTCATCGGTCATCAGCCTTCATGTAAATGTTCAAGTTAAATGCGTAACAGCTTATTTGTTGTTGGTGTGGAACAAATGTGTGTAGAGAGGTTGCGATGAAACCTCTCTACATCGGTAGTGCACATTATCTTATCTAAATCAGATTGGTTGTTAATTAGCTTGTAAAGAAACACATTAATTATGATCAAACTTAGTCGAAGCACCTAACACAAGTAACTTTTTATGTTTACGTTTATTCTTATTTTTCAGGGTAGTCAAATAATTATCAACGTAACGAAAAGCAGCTACACCATCGTAATCAGCAATGGCTATAGCTTGTAAGAAAACCTTTGAAGGAATTTCAAATGCTAAAAATTTTTCTGTTAAAATTAGCAAATCTTGATCTGTGGCAGGAAAAGTAGTTTCTTCTGCCTCTTCTGGATCAGAAAAGATATCTTCAATTAATGTTTTATACACTTTGTACCTCTCCAAATGCATAAGATGCAAAGCCTGTAATAAAGTTTAACTGCTGATCGCGAGTTTGTAGGTTGACTGGGAGTTCAGTACCAGCACATCCTATCTCTCGCAAAATCTCCAAACAATAAACACCGAGTTGAGTGTATGGAGCTTGCTCTAATTCTTGAGCTACTTCTAGAGCCATCTCCAGATTGACTTGGATAACCGTCTTTACAGGGTTGGTCATAAACACGCCCTAATAAACTGGATGCTCTAAGTTTTGATCACAAGCACAAATAGCGTAACGGTGTTTTTGCGGAATTTATGAAGAGGGGAAAATAAATTATCAGCGCATTTGCGGTAATGTATCCGAAATTATGCAAATAAGTCTGGAAACTAGGCAATTTCGATCTATGTGCGATCGCTGTTCGCGTAACAGACACACTAGAAAACGCTGGTAAGCTGTCGCCCATCTAAGTTGCACATTTTTCTGTGTTGACTGTTGACTGTTAACTGTCAGCAGTCAACAAACCTGATGAGTTATTGTGTAATTTAAAGGCATAATAGCTTATAACGCTTTGGGAGTCTTGCTACGCGCGACACGCTGCGCCTTTGCATAGCATCCCGCAGGGAACGTAGAGAAGTGCGGACTAGACTTATGCAATCAATAAATAAAAGGTGATTAGTAAAAGCCTGAAACGACCATTTGCCATAGTACACAAAATCTTTTTTTTGTAAAGCGTGTAAGTCCTAATTTTATTACTTCTCAATATTTTCGACACAAAAACGCATTTTTGGAAAAACTGAATCCTTATGCATCTTTAGTTGATCAGATATATAAAACAACATTAATTATGTTTAAGGTGATTTCATCAGAATTTTATAATTCAAGGGGTTTTATTATGCAATTATTACAACGATCAAATACATTTGATCGTTGTAATACTGCAAGAGGTATACTATGTCCATTGTTGTTGGAATTCCTAACAATAATTTTTTGTCGAGCAGTGATGGTGAAGATCAGATTTTTACTAGTGGAAGCAATGACAATATCTCCATTAGCCAAGAAAATAATGTAGTTGTTGGTAGTGGAGGCAATGTGTCATTGCTAGGTAGTGGAGACAATCTGTCATTGTTAGGTGGTGGTGGCAATTTGTCATTGCTAGGTGGTGGTGGCAATGCGTCATTTCTAAGTGGTACAGGCAATGACACATTGGTAGGTAGTGCAGGCGATGACACATTGCTAAGTGGTGCAGGCGATGACACCTTCAAGGGTAGTGGGGGTAACGACAGTATTGATGGTGGAGATGGCTTTGATACCGCAGACTACAGCCAACTGGGTAAAGCCATCACCCTCTCAGGTGTAGGGACAATTACCAAAGCTGATGGATTTGGAACAGATCAACTCTTTAAAGTAGAAAAGGTGATTGCTGATGCTAGTGTTGCGAATAACACCATAGATGCGTCTCAATCTTTGTCTGGGGTATCCGCCACCGCTAACTTAGAAGCCCAAACTATCTCTGCCTTTAATGTTCCTGGTTTGGGAACATTAACATTCAATGTAGTCAACTTTGCCAACGTCATTGGTACAAATGAGGCTGACAACATTAAAGGCGATAGTCAAAATAATCAATTAACTGGTCTGGCTGGAAATGACCTGATTGATGGTGCATCGGGAAATGACACGTTGATAGGTGGTGCAGGCGATGACACCTTCAAGGGCAGTGGGGGTAACGACAGCATCGATGGTGGAGATGGCTTTGATAAAGCAGACTACAGCCAACTGGGTAAAGCCATCACCCTCTCAGGTGTAGGGACAATTACCAAAGCTGATGGATTTGGAACAGATCAAGTCTTTAAAGTAGAAACAGTTATTGCTGATGCTGGTGTTACGAATAATACCATAGATGCATCTCAATCTTTGTCTGGAGTATCTGCCACCGCTAACTTAGAAGCCCAAACTATCTCTGCCAACAACGTTCCCATCTTGGGGAAATTGACATTTAATGTACTCAACTTTGACAATGTGATCGGTACAAATGAAAGTGACAGCATTACTGGCGATAGCCAAGATAATCGATTAGTCGGTAATGCTGGCAATGACACTATCTCAGGTGGCTTAGGTAATGACACCATTATCGGTGGAGAAGGTAACGATATTCTCACAGGTGGCTTTGGTGCAGATAAGTTTATTTTCAACAGTGCTAAGGAGGGTCTTGACATCATTAAAGATTACAACTTTGCTCAGGGCGACGTAATCGAAGTTTCTAAAGTAGGGTTTGGTACTACTAATGTTAGCGACTTTTCCTACAACACCTCTAGCGGTAACTTGTCTTTCTTAGGAAATCAATTCGCTTCCCTCGAAAATCTCCCATCCAGTGTGAATATTCAATTGGTATAAAATTACTTCGAGTCCCCAGTCTACGACAAATTAAAGTTTTTTGCAGTTTGTTACCAGGATAAAAGTTCTGTTGTAAAAAAAGAAAGAGGTTGGGCTGATAAAAGTATAAATTATATCAGTTTCCACCAGCTAGCCTTCAAAGAGTTTTTGCAACATAACCGTTGAAAACGGCAGTTGCTTTAACTCTCTCAACCAGAGCAATGCACTGCCTCATCCTGGGTATTAAATTCTTCCATTTAGATGATATTTTCTACAAAATTAAGGAGTAAGTCTTGTGGCATTTACGATCAATCAATTATTCAAGTTATCTATTAAATATTTACCAACAATTGCAGCAATAATAACGGTTATTCCATTACCCGTTAAAGCCGCTACATTTTTTGTAACTGAACGTGCTGCTTTAGGAGGTAATGATGAAGTTAATTGGGAAAGTTTAGGTAAAGTATTTAATCCTTCTGCGCCTGACTTTTCTGTTTTTTTACCTAACTCTTTTTCAGCAACATCCCAAGGTGGATTAGAGTTGGATATAAATATAGCTCCAACTAATAATCCTCAGATTACTCCACCGTATATCTTCCAAACTTTACCTCCACCAGGCATTCGGACTAACTTTGCCCAAGGAGATTTTATTCTCTTCGGAGGTATAGATCCAACAGGTTTTAAACCTCTTCCTCCTGGCGCTCCTGATCCTCGTACTCAGGGAAATGGAGGGCCTTTGAGTATTAGTTTTGCCCAGCCTGTTTTTGGCGCTGGTACTCAGATAGCTATAGATATTAGTAATTTAGAAGTTGAAACTTTTATCACAGCTTTTGATAATGCCAATAACCTCTTGGGTAGTTTCTCAGCTCTAAGTACTTCATCGCTAGCATTAGATAACTCGGCAGTGTTCTTGGGAATTCGTAGTGACACTCCAAACATCTCACGACTCGTTTTTAGCAGTTCTTCTCCACAATACGCCTTAGCTATTAATCAGGTAAGTGTTATTGCAGTTCCTGAACCAACTTTTACCTTGGCGATATTAGCATTTGGTCTTTCATGTGCTGTTTTAAAACGACGCCAACGTACTTGGCCAAATAATTACTAATTTGTAATACTCGTCTCCGGCGAGAAGTAAGCTACGTAATTCGTAATTGAAGAGGCTACAGCAGCCCACATCAAAATCTCTAATTGGGTGGTCTGCAAGATGCTCCATGCACTTTTCCCAGTGGAGAATCAGAATTGGCTCAATCAGTCTATTAGGTGGCGTTGCAGAACAGCGGGATAAATTGAGGCAAGCTCTTGAGGCAACACTTCTCTACGAACCCAAACAGCGTGTTGCAGACAGACGCTCTTGCTAGCTTGCTTCCCCAAAAGGTTACGACTACGCTCAGTGACCGGGAGCAGGGGGGAATTTTGGAAGTTGCTAAATCATCCCGCTTTCTCTGCAACGCCTATTAAGTAATTTATTTTCTAGATAGGTAATTGATTTTCCGGAATTGCCTCAATGGGATTGTAATTATGTTAGCGAGCTGTGTAACCCTACGGAGAAGCTAGCTAGCAAGAGCGTCTTATAGAGAGCGTCATTACGAATTATTATGATGAATTATTTCATCACTATGGGAGTGTCGAAATGATTCACCATTGAATAAGCTCGATTTTTTGAACATACTCAAATTTCTATCAGACGTAATTTCTATATAATTTTTATCTTTAGCCAACTTCAAGTCAATGTCATACAAAGAATTAGAACACATCATAGACAGTAAAATACAAAAAGCTATACGAAAGCACGAAGTAATAGTTGCTTTTATTAGTAGTTTGATTGGCTTAGTTTTTATACTCGGTTTGTTTCACGCTATTTTGCTCAACCACACTCAAATTCAATCCTTTTGTTTGAGATGATTACTTATTGCATTCAATAGGTTTTTATTATCAAAAGTTCCCTAATTTCTATAAAGTTAATCCAAGCTACACATATTTTTTATAAAAGTGAATTGCATTATGGAGAGTAAAAATAATGGCAGGGCTATATTCGTCTTATTTTTGACTGTATTTATAGACTTGCTAGGTTTCGGAATTATTTTGCCGATACTACCTTTGTATGCTGAACAATTCGGCGCAAAACCTAATGAGGCGACTCTACTTGTAGCTATTTATTCTTTAATGCAGTTCTTATTTGCACCATTATGGGGCAGATTTAGCGATCGCTACGGTCGTCGTCCGATTTTATTACTTACTTTATTAGGTTCTGTAATTGCATACACTGGGTTAGGTTGTGCCAACTCATTATGGATTTTATTTATTGCTCGTAGTCTTGCCGGAATTATGGCAGGGAATATTGCTACTGCTCAAGCATACATAGCAGATATTACCACGCCAGCTAATCGAGCGCGTGGCATGGGCATAATCGGAGCAGCTTTTGGCCTTGGTTTCATTCTTGGCCCAGCGATTGGAGGTCTTCTTATCGGATCTGATCCAGACAATGCTAACTTCCATCTACCGTCGTTGTTCGCAGGCGGATTATCTTTATTAGCATTGCTTTGCGCTTTGATGTTACTTCCAGAATCTCTAAATTCTGAGACTAAAGCCAAAATCCAAGCTTATCGCTACCGTCAGCGACGGCTGAACTTGCTACAACTGTCACAACGTCCACAGTTCTGTATGCTTGTTGGCATCTATTTTTTAGTAACCTTTGCTGTTGCGGCTATGGACTCTACATTAGCTTTATGGTCTAAGCAGGAATTAAACTGGGGCCCTCAACAAACTAGTTATCTTTTTGCTTTCATGGGGATTGTCAGCACAATCATTCAAGGAGGACTGATCGGATTCCTCAAGAAACACTTAGGTGAAATAAAGTTACTTACCTTGGGGATATTAGGGTTAGGTGTAGGATTACTGCTAATTGGATTCTCACAAAGCTTAATTTTATTGTTGGTTGCCACCATGCTTGTGGCATGGGGAATTAGTATCAGCCAACCAATATTAAACAGTCTGATTTCCCAAATGACAGCCGCAGAAGAACAAGGACAAATATTAGGAATTGCCAGTTCTTGCTCTGCGCTGGCACGCATCGCTGGGCCAATATGGGCAGGGGCTAGTTTTATGAAATTTGGGAGTTCTGCTCCTTTTGTGAGTGGAACTTTAGTAATGCTAGTAGCTTTGATTCTTAGTTTGCAAGTGACTAAAAGTGCATCTGAACCAAAGACAGAACGTGTTGCCTGACAATCTAGGTCTTAGAGAATCTTTTAAAAGTGATGGCTGATGTATCCAAAACTTTAGATCCTCCTAAATCCTCCAATAAATTGGAGGACTTTGAGGAGGTTATTCCTACTTTTTATTACGAATTAAGAATTACGAATTATTATGACAGGTCGCCGAGTATTGTTTTTAGGCATCTTTGTAAGTATTCTCCTTACTTACGCAATTTGGATCGGTGGGAGCATTCCTGCAAGTATCACCAAACTTCCTGACCAAGGATTAAACTGGTACTACTGGAAGCTTCCCCAACCAACCTTTTGGAGTCGAGCGACGGCTTGGGGGATGTACCTTGGGCATCAGTTTAGCATCTGGGGGTGTATCTTGTGGGCGCAGCGATCGCAGTTGCAATACAAATCAGCCTTGCACCCGATTAATTACCTCATGCTTGCTATTAATGGTACATTCATCGCTTTACATTTTCTCCAGACCTATATTTGGTACGATGCTCTAGCTCAAGACACTTCAATTTGGGCTTCTCAAGGTGCGGTTGTACTTCTACTAGTGTTTGTACTGATTTTGGAAACGCCTCGACGCGGTTTGTTTTTTGGCAATTCTGTTCCATTCCATCAACAGTTTTTGCAAATTATCAAGCTGTACCACGGCTATTTTTTCTCCTTCGCCGCTATCTATACCTTCTGGTATCACCCAATGGAAGCGACGGTGGGGCACTTAATTGGTTTCCTCTATATGTTCTTACTTCTGCTCCAATCGTCGTTAATCTTTAACCGCACCCATGTAAGCCGTTGGTGGACATTCACTTTGGAAATTACAGTGGTTTTACATAGTGTTGTTGTGTCGTGGATGCTAGGACAAACCAAGTGGCCAACATTCCTCTTTGGTTTTCTTGGCATTCTGGTGCTTACTCAGCTTCACGGTCTACCTGTGGGGATATGGACTAAACGTACTATCTACGGAGCCTTTTTAGTGAGTGTAATCGCCGTTTATGGATTGACTGAACGCGGCTTGGGCAGAATTTACGAAGTAACCTATATTCCTTTGATTGAGTTTGGGCTAGTTGGCGTAATTTACTTAATCTTCCTGCTCATCTTATGGGCAATTTCTCGTTTAAAGGTTGTTTGAAAAGTAGTTGGCTGTGATTTGAGGCACTAACTGATCCCCCCTAGCCCTGCCCTTATAAAGGGGAGCTTTGTCGTACCACTTGGTGAAAGCAAGCTAGCAAGAGCGTCTCGTAGAGAAGTGCGGGCTACGCCAACGCATTTGTTATTTTGGCGTACTCATTTGTTATTTCGGGGTGTCTATAACGCACCCTACGAAACTACTAAACCGCGTCCACCTTGAAAACTACAGAAAAAACCCTCATCCCCCAGCCCCTTCTCCCAAATTTGGGAGAAGGGGAGCCGGAAAAAAGTCCCTCTCCCAAGTAGGGAGATATGATTAGGACTCACGCCCACTCTAGTTTTGGTCAGCAGTATGAAGTTAGACAACTGCTAAATTATTCAAGCTGCCTTTGTAGGAACTAATCTCAATCACAGCATCCGTGAGGGCAGAGAATCCATTAGTGTTATCGTTGAGTGCCAAAAAAGTCTGCCCCTTATTACCTGTACCCAGGGTAAAAGTTGCTGCACCTTTAGCCACAAAAGCAGTTGCACTCAATATCTGCTGTACATCGAAAAGATTTAGACTAGCAACAGTGCCAAGTTGAACTAAATTAGCAGCGTCAACTGCATATAGCCCATCAATTTTATCTTGAGAAATGTTCAAGTCAGTTATTTTATCAAAGCTAGACAGCAGCGAATCACTCAGACTACTAAACACAAATTTATCAGCGCTACAACCGCCTGTGAGGGTATCACGCCCAGCGCCACCATTGAGGATGTCATTACCATTACCACCAACTAGTTTGTCATTTCCGGCTAATCCAAAGAGTTTATCGTTGCCATTTTTGCCGGAAATTTGATCGTTACCAGCCTCACCACTGAGTTCATCTGCACCGTTACCACCTTTTAAAGTAATCTTTGGCACATTTGGGTCTGTGGTGGTTTTGCTGATTAATTGACCATTGGTATCATACAGATAAGTGGCAACTGCATCAGTAATGCCATCACTGTTGTTGTCAATATCTGCGGAAATTAGTTTGCCATTGCGATCGTAGTTGAAAGTGGTAATCTCATCAGGGATGCCATCATTATTTTTGTCAGCTACCTGTGCAGTCTGTTTGCCGTTAACGTCGTAACTATAAGCGGTGACTTCATCAAAGATGCCATCATCATTATTGTCAATTTTTTGTGATTTCAGGTTGCCGTTAAAATCGTAGCTGTAGATGCCAACTGCATCAATTACACCATCATTGTTGAAGTCATAGCTAGCGGATGCGCGTCCATAAGTATAGGAAGTATAGGTTTGGACAGAATCAAATCTGCCGTCGCCGTTGTTTTCAACTATAAAGGATGTCAGGTTGCCCTTGGCATCATAAGTAGAGGTTTCGACATAATCAACTTTGCCGTCACCGTTGAAGTCACGGCTAAAGGATGTCCGGTTGCCCTTAGCATCATAAGTAGAGGTTTCAACAAAATCAACTTTGCCGTCGCCGTTGTCGTCACGGCTATTGGATGTCAGGTTGCCCTTGGCATCATAAGTATAGGTGTTGACAGAATCAACTTTGCCGTCGCCGTTGTCGTCAACGCTATCGGATGTCCGGTTGCCCTTGGCATCATAAGTATAGGTTTGGACATAATCAACGCCGTCGCCGTTGTTGTCAGCGCTATCGGATATCCGGTTGCCCTTGGCATCATAAGTATAGGTGTTGACAGAATCAACTTTACCGTCGCCGTTGTTGTCAAAGCTATTGGATATCAGGTTGCCCTTGGCATCATAAGTATAGGTGGTGACATTAATAGGTATGCCGTCGCCGTTGGCAAAGCTACTAAATGTCACCTTGCCCTTAGCATCATAAGTATAGGTTTGGACATAATCAACGCCGTCGCCCTTCAAGTCAACGCTATCAGATGTCAGGTTGCCCTTGGCATCATAAGTATAGGTTTGGACATAATCAACTTTGCCGTCGCCGTTGCTATCAGAAGTATAGGATGTCCGGTTGCCCTTGGCATCATAAATAAAAGTGTCGACAGAATCAACTTTGCCGTCGCCGTTGTTGTCAACGCTATCGGATGTCTGGTTGCCCTTGGCATCATAAGTATAGGTTTGGACATAATCAACTTTGCCGTCGCCGTTGTCGTCACGGCTGGTGGATGTCTGGTTGCCCTTGGCATCATAAGTAGAGGTTTCGACAAAATCAACTTTGCCGTCGCCGGTGAAGTCACGGCTGGTGGATGTCCGGTTGCCCTTGGCATCATAAGTAGAGGTTTCGACAAAATCAACTTTGCCGTCGCCGGTGAAGTCTTGGCTAAAGGATGTCAGGTCATAGCGGTAGGTAATAACTGAGTCTATTATCCCATCACCGTTGTTGTCTGTCCTCTCAGATATCACTTTGCCATCGACATCGTAAGTGTAAGTTGTGGTTGAGGTCATAAATTGGTGTTCCTTATCTGTTTGATTCCAGTTGTTTTGCTACCGCATTTATTATTTCATTTGTCAATGCGTTAGAGAGACGTAGCAGTGCTACGTCTCTCGTCAATAAGTAGTCGGACAAAAATATTTACAGTCATTGCGAGCGATCGCAATGACATTGTGTAATTAATTCTGTCTGACTACTTATTTAAATGCGATCGCCCTATAGCAACACAGGGCTATTTCGTTCTAGACATAAATCGCCCAGAACTAAAGTTCACAGGCTTTTAGCTAAAGTCCGTTTTAACGGACTATAACCTTTTATCAGTCGTCTTAAGACGACTTTCGCTATTAGACTGGTGAATTCATTCTGAGGCGGGCTAAATGAGAATGAAATAGCCTTATAGCAAGATTCTTATTATGATACAGTATTAACCTAAATAAACATTAAAAGAGTCACAATTTTACTCACCACCACCAAGCGTTTTTTGCTGTTGATAACGCAGTTTAAATTGCTGTTGTTGTATTTTATGATCCACAATTGGTTCAGGATAACCAACAGCATGACGTTCCAAAGATGGAATTTTACCAGTAACTAAATATTCTGTATCTACAGACCGCAATTCTGATACCCATTGCCGAATATATTCCCCCTCTGGATCAAATTTTTGTGTTTGACTGGCTGGGTTGAAAATTCGCACAGGTTTAGGGTCCATGCCGCTAGAAGCACTCCATTGCCAACCCCCATTATTGGCAGATAAATCACCATCAATCAGGTGCTGCATAAAGTATTTTTCACCCAATTGGGGATTAATTAACAAGTCTTTGGTAAGGAAACTAGCAACAATCATTCGACAACGGTTATGCATCCAGCCACTCTCATTCATCTGGCGCATTGCTGCATCTACAATAGGATAACCGGTTCTTCCTTCACACCAAGCTTGGAAATGTTCTTCGTTAGTTTGCCAAGGAAAGTTTTTAAAGGTGTCACGGAAAGCACCATCAGCTAATTCGGGGAAGTTATACATTGCATGTTGATAAAACTCCCGCCAAGCTAATTCTTGTTGCCATGTGCGAATATTAACAGCTGTTTCCTCGCTGCGGCTGTTTTCTAGTGCTTCTATCGTGGCTTGCCAAACGGTGCGAATGCCAATTACGCCAAATTTCAAAGCTGCACTCAGTTGCGATGTTCCGTCCACTGCGGGGAAATTTCGTTGTTCTTGGTATTCAGTAATTGCTTTAGCAGTAAATTCCTCTAAGCGTTCTTGCGCCGCCACCTCTCCCGGTGAAATAATCAATTCTCCATCCCAAATAAATCCTAAATCTTTCGCTGAAGGTAGCGTTAAGGCTCCTGCAAGTTGAGCAATTTCCTGTTCAGCTTCTGTTAACCCTTCAACATTTTGCAGAGTTTCTACTGGGTTTGCTTTCGGTTTGGTAATCCAATTTTTCCAGAAAGGGGTGTAAACGGTGTAAGGTTGATTGCTACCGGTGCGTAATTGCTCTGGGGAGTTGAGAATCTGATCCCAGTTTTGGTTAAGAAACTGAATGCCTTTTTCTTTGAGGGCATTTATAACGGTGCGATCGCGTTCTTGCGAATAAGGTTCTACATCCCAATTCCAAAAAACGGCTTTGGCATTTATTGCTTCTGCTAAAGCTGGTATCGCTTGTACAGGATTGGCGTGGAGTATTAATAACTGGCTACCAACTTGAGCGTATCGCTCTTGGAGTTTCTGCAAACAGCCAATCATATAAGTTATTTTCACAGGAGCTACATCATCCCGTTCCAGAATATTCAAATCAAGGCAAAACACGCCCACCACTTTCGGACTCTGCCGTTTTGCCGCAGCCAGTCCCGTATTGTCAGAAATGCGTAAATCGCGCCGATGCCAAAACAGAATTAAGTCAGACATTCCCTATTGGATATAGTTCACCCGTACTAGCTTAAATGCTAGTGGTACCAATGATCATCATTCTGGCGATAAATTTCTTCTGTTAATGGGCATTGATTATTCTGAAGCTCCATTTCCTTCATCCCTCTCATCTCACTATGCCCTATGCTCCATTCACACAAACCCCGGTTTATCAGTCGGGAATAGTGGTTTTTTAATTCAAAGTTGAGTATACTCTTCTTAACAGTTAATTAGTCTTTTTGGTCATGGCTAACCTACTACTTGATGACGGTAAGATTGAAAGCGATTTAGGCGAAATAGCTCGTGAACTTGAGCCTCTTGGGATTCAACTCAGACATTACGACCCAGGAACATCGCTTCTCTTCCCCGATATGCTAGACCAGGACGTGTTAACTGAGTCTGAGAAACGCTATTGTGTAGAACTCCATAACAGCGTTTTTGAATTTATTCAGCAAGAAAATGGCGCTCTCTGGTGTGACTTGCTAAATGTACATCCAGGTTCTTTCAATCTTCACCACCTAATAGCAACTTACGGCCGTTACCATACTCATCCTGCTGCTGAACCCCTCTACGTGTTGGCAGGAAAAATGATTTATGGCTTCGTGCGACCTGATGGCAGCCAAGTACAGCTTTTAGTTCAGGCACAAGACTATCTTTACATCCCCGCCAACGTTGAGCATTGGTGCAGCCCGACTGCATCGTTGAAATTCAAAGGGATACGCTATTTTGCGATGCCTGTGGCGGGCTGTGCCAACGCAGAAGGTTGGATTCCAAATTATACAGGTACTCAAGTCAGCGATTCGCTCCAAAAGCCACGTTAAAGGTCATTGAGCTTGTAGTCATCTGTGATTGTTATTACTTTATATAGCCCTAGATATAAACGTCCCATTTTATTGCGTGCATCCGTAATTTTAAAGCGTTAATTTACACTTGCTTTACTAGAATTGCGATCGCTCTGCCAAGAAGCGATTTCTTAAGATAGTGTTTGAACGTTAGCAATTCGTCTTTCTAAGCATTGACGAGCTAAAACGGATAACTCAATCTCAACTTGATTTAGCCAACTTCCATGCTTAGGCGTGTAGTGGAGTTCTAATTTTTGGACAATCTGACGTGCTTTTTCTGATGGAAATACTTTGTACAAAGCAGCTGGATTATGTGTGTTGAGGTTATCAACTACCAGACTACCAGACGAATTGACTCGGCTTGTGGTGAAGTGGGATGAGTAGCGTTCGCCGTAGTTTGAGGGCTATGTTTGTAAAGGTTTGTAAAATTTTTAATTTTTTGCGAAAAATTTGAGTTTGAGAATGAAATTTTATTAGGTTAATTGCTAAATAATAAAAAGAAAAGTTTGTAACATGATTCATGCTTGGCTAGTCTTCAATACTGGTAATAGTTGTGGAGGTGTGTAATATTTAGCTGGCGTTTTACTTGTTGGAGAAGTTTATTTAGTATTGCTATAACTGGGGCCAGGATTTTACCTGGAAGTTATGCGTTGGCTCAAATTACTCCAAATGCCTCTATTGTTAATTCTTCTAATGGCGAGATCGCTGACAGCTTTAGAATTATCCAGGGTGGCATTCAAGTAGGCAATAACTTTTTTCACAGCTTCTCTGAACTAGATGTATTTACTGGTAGTAGTGCTTATTTTAATAATTTTTTAGATATTGAGAACATTTTTACTCGTGTGAATGATAACAATATTTTTAATATTGATTAATCGCTTAATTCATACTAATGGCACAGCTAACCTGTTTTTTGTAAATCCCAATGGCATCGTTTTTGGTTCTAATGGCAGTTTAAATATCGGCGGTTCATTTGCAGCAACTACTGCCTTCAATAAACCACTTGTATAAAGAAAGTACCCAACAAAACAGTTATGACTGGCTTTACCCAACTCAAACCCCAATTTGTAACTCATTTAGGATTGCTATATCAAAAGTTTCCTTCAATTTCTTTGATTTGTGTGAATATTAATCAGCCACTTCAGTACATTCTCAAACTATGCCTTTTGGCAACAACCCTTAATGCTCTAGCTGTCAATGTTGTCGCTGCTGAAGTGCAACCTTTTGGCCAAGATGGTAGACATGGGGTAGATGGTCGATCTGGACGAGATGGGAACTCTGCTACCGAGCAAATAATTCGCACTAACGAACAACTACAAACGATTGACCTCTCCGGTACAGATGGCGAAGTGGGAGAATCTGCTACCTCTGGTGAACAAGCTTCTGGATGCCAACAGCCCCAGGATGTGACAGTGAATGTATGCGGTGCTAAAGGCGGCAATGGCGGTAATGGTGGTAATGGTGGCCATGGTGGTCATGGTGGTAAGGCTACTGTTTACTTTGAGTCATTATCTCAACTCAAGAATGTGGTGTTACGTAATCGGGGTGGGAGGGCAGGTGTTGGAGGAAAGGGCGGACAAGCAGGTAGTGGATGTAACTGTACTCAACCGCGCTGGACTGTAAACTATTGCACTTGGGCATTGATGGCGCAACAAATCAATATAGCTAATGCCGAGTGGAAAGAAATTAAAAGAGAATTATTTCGCTGTTCGGGTGATGCGTTCTATGATGAACAACAAAATCGACCCCAGCAGCTTCCAAATTTAGATCCAAACTACCGCTATGGCTGGAAATATATTGGTCTATCACAGCAGAGAGATTTTACTTGTGAGAATGGCCTTATTGGTCAACCGGGACGCAACGGTAGAGATGGGGAACCTGGTAGTTACGGTCAAGTATTGTTAGTCAAGGGTACAGAAATTCCTCAAGAACAAATTAGTTATAGCAATCGCGTTAGCCTGTTAGTTGATCGAAACATTGGGCTGATCAAGAAAAATTTGTCGAAAAAAACGGGACTACGGAGTTTACTTGGTACTGGTTCGGATGTCCGAGATAGCTATCGTTTATTAGAAACCGTCCAAGGTTCTTTTAAAGTGTCTTGGCAAACTGTAAAACGCCCACAAGATTTAGGAGATCCTCCGCTCAAAGCTGAAATTACTGAATCGGGGAAATTGCAATTTTATATTCCAGGCACATTGGAATATAAACTCAATCATTCACAAAACCAAGCTGAAATTGCGATTACTGGAGGTATTCACCCCAAACGCTTAGGACGTTTTAAATTTGAAGAATTTGATCGCTTCCCCGATCCCCGCAATTTTACTCTTCTAGATGAAGGTAAGCTTCTGGGCGAGTTAAAAGCAGTTAAATTGACAATTGTTTTGTCCCAGAACAACTCTAAAGTCAGCGAGATGTCTTACCCACTTGTTCCACATCGACCCTATCCTCACTGGGCGGATGCTTATAAGATCAATTTGGGCGCGAGCTTTGATTCTTGGCTTCAACCAGGGCAACCTGTTGAGTATGAAATTCGCATTGAACAAACTACCCGTTCCGGAGTCACCTATACATCTGGAATGAAAATTGGCTTCGTTGTAGATAAAGTCACTCATTCTCCCGATATTCAATACTACTCAGGAACGGCACTAACAGATATCTTAAGGCTTATAAGTCAGTAGGCAGGAAAAGTTTAGTTGTGACCGCAATTGATGAGGTGGAAAGGATCGCCCAGCAGACAAACAGCATTCAACTGTTTCTGGAGAATGATTAAAGAAGAATTCAGCAATTAAATTCTTACTAAAGAAAAATTGATCCCCCTCTGTAGAATGTAGTACAACCTCTAACGGAAGCTTATTATGTTTTCACTGATACTGCTATGGATGCTATTAAAATTACATTCTGGTAATAACAAATGGCGAATAATCAACAAATTGCTTACCCTCTAATCGAACAAGAGCATATAGAGCGTGTAGACACAGAGAAATTAGCCCTGCTCCCTAATCGCCGTCAACAAAAGCCTCTTGTAATAAATCCGCGTTTTCCCGTTCGGATTCTAAATACAATCACGATTGCCTCTATTGCCAGTAGTTGCTTGTTTGGGATAGGTACGCTTTCATGTTGGGGGTTAGAGATTATTGAAGCGAATACAAAACCAATTACCCTTAGTCAGCAGTATGAATGGCAGATACGAAAACATATCTGCTTGGGTTGGATGCTTGTTGGGTTTTCCAGTTTTGTTGCTAGTGCTTCATTCGGTGAAAAGCCTCAGCGACAAATTAACGAATAGTATGTACTAATTGCCAAAGAGCAAGAATCATTGCTTCATTTATTAAACAAACAACAACATTTTAAATTATGAAACTACCTCAAATGATTGTCACAACAGTGGCAGCTATCACCTTTGGATACGTCGGCTCACAATACTTCACTAAAAATATTATGTATATCATAGGCGGTGGAATAGCTGGGCTTGGTGCAGTAGCATATGTCATTCCGGACAAAACCAAACAAAAGCCAACCCCCGCACAACCGAAGGAGCCTGTGGGAACTACCCGCCGTTGAGCGCAGTACTCAGATGGGAGCAAATGCTCAAAAAATTTAATAACAGAACGCCCTTGATGGCGACAAGTTTGTACAACCGTCGTTAGGGTTCAGACTCAAGTTTTCGTAAAGATGTTGGCAGGTCAGCATTTTCTAAGTTTTCAATGCATCGTAAAAGAGATTTGTTAAATTGTTCTTGCTCATCTTGGGTAAACATTGAGAAGACCTGAGCTTCGATTTGTTCAGCGATCGCATCACCTTTCTGTAATAAAGATTCTCCTTGAACGGTGAGATACGCTTCACCAAGATTAATAATTTATATAAAATGAACAATCTATGTCTTTTCCCTGTAGTTTCAAAATCGATGATTCACGATAGTCACAAAAGCCAGCTTACAGATCTACTAGAATGGTGCATAATTTTTTATGGTTGCTTAGATGCTGGGCAAGTCGATGATGCAAAAAATTTCTTAGAACAAGCTATTACTAAAGCTGAAAAACCGAACAAAGGTTAATATAACTGAATTGCAAATATTTAAAATATCTATAGGACTAATATTTGATTTCTGAAAACACTCCGTACATTTGAAGAGTGGCAAAATCAAAGGTAGTGTGTCGGATAAACCACTCAAACATCCACTTCAGATGAGAGAATGAAGGAATCAAAGCACAGAAACGCCGCACCCATGTTTTAGCTTGTAACCAAATATCCTCAATTGGATTTTGTGATGGGCAATTAG
>NZ_JACJQM010000240.1:0-5540 GCF_014696655.1 Nostoc sp. FACHB-888
GTTGTGCTTGATAGCAACACCCGGCACATCAGCAATAAAATCAAAAGTTCCATCAACATTGCTAGACCAGCCAATGTCACATTCGCCTTCAAGAACAGCAATGACATCTGCATGAGTTAGTTGACCGTTGACGCCACGAACAAAACCGTCTGTAATCACACGGAGTCCTAAATCAAGTAACGTTGCCTTTAGGATTTGGGCATCAGTGAGTTTGGTGGGAAAGCTACGAAAGTGAGACATAGTTATTTACTCCTGAAAAATTTGAGAAAAACAAGAAAGTTAACAGTGATTGAGTAGGCACAGTAGAAGCAAATCGGGTTTGCTTTACCAAACGAACTCAATAAAGTGAGGATGTTAATTTTCGGACGGGTTGATTTTTGTCACAAAAATCAGAGCAATTGATCGCTTCTTCAGTGAGAGCATCAGTGGGGTGTACCGTACATTTAAGACGAAAATCATTTGTAAAGTATCGACAATCTACACACTTAATTTGATGCAAACGCTTTACATTGGCAATTCCAGTGTGTGCAGATACCCAGATAGACCACAATAGAAAAATACTTAATGTACAAATACCTATAAAAAAGATAAGAGATAGGATAGGCTCTAAAACCTGAATTTCAAGAGACAGTAGTCGGAACATAACAATACTGATACAGTCGAAATGCTACTCCAACCCAAACTGCGAGCAAGGGAATCACTAATTTTAACCAAACAACTCACTTTTTCGCCCATTCGCAATTCGCAATTTTTATTAGGGCAAAAAAGCGAATTAATTGACTAATTGCCTAAAAGTGGGTACAAGCCCCCACCCAGGGCAAACGCATCTAAATTACTCTTGATCACAATGAAGGTTAAGAACCAACGAAAAAATCAGGATTTCGCGCTTGATTATTTTTTAAGCTCCAAAGCGATGCCTGCGGCGGGCTACGCCAACGCCTAAAATTTTCGCAATAAGCAAAATCTAATGACATTGGTTTTAACTATGTTCTCAATAGAGCTTACTTATTGACATGATGCGGCCGCCCTAGCCCCCACCATACCGTAGGTTGGTGGTCTTAATTCAGTGGTGGGTACAAGCTCCCGCTGATTTAATTGCAAATTGCGAATTGGGTTGACAATGTGGAGGTATAAGTAAGTGAAAGCTTTGAAGGGTTAAACATCTCATTAGATAGATCCTAACCCACAACCATGAAGAAAAAAGTCTAACCAACTAAGTGAAGCAAGTTACGAACTACGCTATAGCCATTTAGATCCCAAAGTAGGTAAGCAAGGAAGCCAATCATCGCAAAGCGCCCGTTCCAAAGTTCAGCTTGGGGATTCCAGCCAAAGAGCAAGTCATTCCGGTCTTTGCCATTGTAAGCTTTAGTAACAGGGGGTTTTTCAGTAGCAGTGTTAGATTGCATTGTTAATATTCCTCAATAAAACTCAACATTTCTTTGATATTTCGATAGTAATTACCCTGAACACGAAAATTCCCTGTCTTTAGATTTAAATAGCACGCAACCTGAAGGACGATTCTTCTTGCAAGAAACTTGTATACAGAAACACAATATACTCGCTTTTTATAACAAGCTATTTACAAATACTTGGTTAATATCTTATTTATTTCAAAATGAGAATTGCTGCCTAATTAGTTGATTCTAGACTAATTTGGTCTACGTTTAAATCTTTAGCTAGATGTTAATAATTTAACGTCTAGCTAGTATCAAGTTAAAATATGCTAAATATCAGAAGTGATAACGCTTAATATGTAATCCATAAAATTTGATTTTTGTCATCTATCTGTGCTGAGATAATTATTCAATAGATGTATCAATCGTTATAGCTGTGTTGATAGGAAATCACAATCTTACTGACTAAATTTTTGAGAAATGGTTAGTGAAGTTAGTAGCAAGGTGTTGTTAGTTAACAGCAATTAACCTTGCATTCAAAATTATCAACTTACCAATTCGCTTCTCATTAAGTAACAGATGCTTACGCTGGAAACCCAGGTAAGTAGTCGTGCAAAATAAATTGCACATTTTGGGAAGGGAACGAGGAACGGGGAACATGGAACAGAACAAGATTCCAGGGATTTCTATTTTTCAAGAAAATGTATAATTAATTTTGCCGAGGTACTTAAAATCTGACCTATCTTAGAGGCTGTTTGAAAAGTCGGTCAGGTTGTAAAAAAGCTCTCTCAGTGTAAGCTGCGAATAGATAGTACACAGCACTCTCGTGAGCAACATGAGTAAAGCTTACCCCAGCAACCTGACCTACGCCCAATATGAATTTCTCAGTGACCTGATTCCAGAATCCAAACCCGGTGGTCGCAAGCGTGAAGTCGAGATGTGGGAAGTGCTCAATGGGATATTCTATGTTCTAGTAGAAGGAGTTAGATGGCGATAAGCCTTCGGCATAGCTTCGCTTACCGCTGCCAGGAGATTTTCCGGTATGGCAGACAGTATACACATATTTTCGCAACTGGCGTAAAAACGGAACGTGGTTGAAAATTCACGATAATCTCCGGCAGTGGACACGGACCCTTGCAGGAGCGCCATCGAAGTCCATCGGAAGGAATCATCGACAGTCAAAGCGTTAAGAGTGCGGCAATGGTTAGTCAATCCGTGGGCTTTGATGCGGGCAAGAAAATTTGCATGACGCAAGCGATTTATGACAGTTGATACCTTGGGGCTTGTTTTACGGGTCTTGGTAACAGCAGCCAATGTCGGTGAACGTGAAGGGGGTAAACAAGTTCTCAAACGGGTCAAACAGTCTCACAACCAGATATCTCGTTTAACAACCATTTGGGTAGATGGCGGCAATGATTATGAGCCGTTCATGCAGTGGGTCATGGACGTTTTTCGTTGGATTGTGCAGGTGGTTTTGCGACCTGAAGAAACCTTCATGCTTTGTCTTGCTCAAAAAACGTTGGGTAGTTGAGCGCACTTTTGGTTGGCTGATGGGATGTCGGCGCTTGGTCAGAGACTATGAGTTATTACCGGAAACATCGGAAACGTTTATCTACCTTGCCATGATCCGGATCATGGTGAGGCGATTAGCATAAAATTTGACCTTTCAAAACTTTTCAAACAGCCTCTAAGGCGTGGGACATTTTTATGTCTCTTATTGCAACTACTCGGAAATTGGGAATAAGCTTTTTTTAGTACATACATGACCGGATTTCTCTGTGTTGTAAAATTCCGGAATTGGATATTATTACTCGAGAAAAATTCTCTCAATCGCCTCAAACTTTATAGTAAAGCGTTTGCTTGTATTTACAATGCCTGCCTTAGAAAAATATAGTTAACTCTCATGAAATCGGATGCTAGCAACTCTTCTTACTTTTATTCGCTACCCCGACTGATACAACATTACCCCTTTTTAATAATTATAAAAGTGTTGTATTAGCAGATAGAGAGAAATGCTGCTGTAAAACTAGCTAACTGGCTCACAGAGAAGAAAGTGTACTTTTGCTTGCGTCTAAAAAAAGATGCATTTATAGAGATAGAACCTGAAGTTTGGCTGCAATTAAAAGATTCAGGTTTATCACCTGGAGTTTCGTTCTTTTATCAGGGTGTTAGGTATACCAAATCTACAGGATTTATCAGCTTTAACCTTGCTGCTAAATGGAAACGTAAACGTTTTGGAGTTGCACGCCTTGGAGGGCTGGTTTATTCTCACTAATTTTGATACTTTAGAGTTTAGTATTAAAGCTTATAAACAACGGTTTGATATTGAAGAGATGTTTAGAGATTTTAAGAGTGGTGGTTATAAGCTGTTGTGCTTTTAATTTGCACAAATAGCATTTCCCTTATTTTTTATTTTTCTTCCCCATTTAATAATAAGCTCTCCATCATTTAAGAGTTTATTTAAGGTAGACTTTAGTTCACATACTGATTGAAACAGTCGATGAGCTATATATTCTTTACATGAATGCCAAACTAATTCAATTAGATTAAAATCAGGGCTATAAGCAGAAAGATATTCAAGAATAATATTCGGTAGATTCTTTTCTATATCGGCGCATATATCTTTACGTTTATGGTAACTTGCATTGTCTGAAAATATAATTATTTTTGGCCCATATTTGTAAAAGCATTCTTGACTATTCCCTAAAGCCAACCATTCTTTTAATACAAATTCGTGCAGATGTTTTAGTTGCTCATAAAAGGTTTCTGAATTACCTCTTTCAATAAAATAACATACCCGCTTTTTATCAGATAGCCTCAAACCTCCCATCACGTTTACTCGACCTCTACTACGTTTTCCGGTAACTTTTTTTCTTTTTCCTTTTTTACCCCAAGTTTTCCTTCTTAATACTCGTAAACTAAAACCACTCTCATCCCAAAACCATATCTGATAAAGCTTTGGGTTTTCTTTTACTATTGATAAATAATTTTGAAACTTTTCTTTAAATTCTTTTCTTTTCTCTGCATTTTGTCTATCCTCTAGACTATACTTTGCCCAAAGGTAAGCATACTTTTTTCTTTTTAATATCTTCCTTACTTGAGAACTGCTTATTTTTAATCCTGTTTCTTTCTCTAAATATGTTGATAATCTTTCTGCTGTCCATCGACCAAATTCATAACCTAATTCGCTTGGTTCTTTCTCTACTATCTCTAAGAGTTTATCTATGTAAACTTGATTAACTTTTCTATATTCTCTTTTTCTTCTACCGTCTTCTAAGCTTTCTATCGTATCTGGATCTCCATGCACGCACCAATATGCTACTGTTCTACGAGAACAACCGATTAATCCTGCTATTTCTTCTTGTGTTCTCCCATCATTCATCAATAACAGTATCAAAACTCGCTCTCTCATCTCAGAGCGATCGCTCTGTTTTAATAACTGTTGTAAATGTTGTTTTTGTTCTAAGCTTAGAAAGCCAATAGCCGGCATAAAAATCTGTAACCGAAGTTATATTCATCTTTATTATATGCAAATTGTAGGCGCAACAGCTTAACGCATGAAGATACTAATGTATCAGGGCAACGGTTAATTTCCTTAATATTATTAATCTCACTTGCCTATACAGCTGCAACTATATCTGGTCAAAAAATTAAACGTATGGGTGTTCAAAAATATGTCGGTCGAATTAAAGAATTCTTGAGGACAGTTCGCCGTCATAGCAGTTTTTATATTGGATTATATGGGTCTAACTGGGTCAATTTTATGGAAAATTCTTATGAATTGGTGGCTGAGTTAATGACACTAGCTCCTAATAAGCGAAAGTATTATCAACAAGGGGAGAGAGCTATGAGGCTTATTTTATCTGCATCCTAGCCCTTTTTGTAGCCCCGCAAGCATTCATATCTACGTGAACTATCTTTCTCACTTGGAAGCAGAGTCTGACATCTTGCACCATTCTCAACAAGACCTGAAAAACCGGGTTTATCAACGAAGAATCAAGGTTTCCAGATTGCAGCAATCGCAAGAAACCCGGTTTTTGGCGCTGGTGCAAGATATGAGGAGTGAAGCATTAGAAAGTTAGGTTAACTGGTGCTTAATAAAATACTATATTACTAGTTCTATAGTACATTAGCACTACTAGGTTA
>NZ_JACJQM010000241.1:0-5532 GCF_014696655.1 Nostoc sp. FACHB-888
AGGGCGCAATCAGATGACCGTTGCGGGTTGACACTGGCGCTAACAGGGAGTTCCTACGGTGAAACCGGGTCTAGAAAAGCAACTTATTTCAGAGCAGGGCGCAACACAAAAAATCCCTGACTTTACTGGAGAATTAATTCCCGCCGTATTTCCATTTTCAATAACGGCAAGAGTCCAGGGAATCCAGTAGTTGAACTGACCACGCCTAACGGAACAATCAATCTCTCCGAGGGAACGAATAAAAACGAGTTGTGGGTCAAGGGGTAGTCGAACCCCAAGTAGTCCAGACGAGCGGAGGAATCCCCACAATTCGGGTAGGACAGACCGTAATTGGTCTGAGGTGTTCAGAATACACAAACCAGAGAAGAGAAAATGATTAGACACAGTTACAAAACTAGTGAATCTTGGAAAGCCTTACAGTGGAAGAAATTCCGCCGAAATCTTTTCCGCCTTCAAAAGCGCGTGTATAAAGCTGTTCAAGTTGGAGACAAGCGGAAAGCTAGGTCACTCCAAAAGCTTATTCTAAAATCCACCTCGGCTCGATTTCTTGCAATAAGACAAGTATCTCAGCTAAACGCTGGTAAAAAGACGGCTGGTATCGATGGTAAGAAATCCCTATCATTCGAGGAACGCTTCAAACTTGAAGAATTACTGAGAATGAACAGTGGAAATTGGAAGCATCAAGGACTACGGGAAATCCCCATCCCTAAAAAGGACGGAACTACCAGAATGCTTAAGATACCTACCATCGCGGATAGAGCTTGGCAATGCCTAGCAAAATATGCACTCGAACCAGCACACGAAGCTACTTTCCACGCTAGGAGTTACGGGTTTAGAACTGGGCGCTCTGCCCACGATGCACAAAAGTACATCTTTGATAACCTCAACTCCAAGGCTAATGGAATAGAAAAACGAGTCATTGAACTCGATATCGAAAAGTGCTTCGACAGAATAAATCACTCAGCAATAATGGATGAACTCATATCCCCCAAAGGCTTAAAACTCGGTATCTTTCGATGCCTCAAGGCAGGGGTAAATCCAGAATTTCCTGAACAAGGAACCCCACAAGGGGGAGTGGTCAGCCCATTATTAGCAAATATTGCGCTCAACGGAATTGAGAGTATACACAGATACCATTACAACTACAAACAAGGTTGCAAGGTACACGAGAAGACTTTAAATAAGTCAATCATAGAACCATCAGTCCGATACGCGGATGACATGATTATTATACTCCGACCCGAAGATGATGCAACAGAGATACTTGAAAGAATCAGCGAGTTCCTCCGCAAACGCGGAATGCAAGTAAGCCAAAAGAAAACCAAAGTTACCGCCGCGACAGATGGGTTTGATTTCCTCGGCTGGCACTTCAAAGTCCAGACAAACGGAAAGTTCAGAAGCATCCCATCAGTGGATAACTTCAAAGCTTTTCGTAAGAAAGTAAAACACATCGTCAACAACTCGAATTATGGTGCTACCACAAAGGCTCAGAAATTAGCCCCGGTAGTTAGAGGCTGGAGAAACTACCATAAGTTCTGCAAGATGGACGGTTCCAGGAACTCCCTGTACCACATCCAAATAAGAGCTTACAAGGTATTTAACAGGGAAACCAAACAAAATCGCCACTCTAGTAAGAAACTACTAGACAAAGCGTTTCCAGCAGTCCCATACTCCGAAAACAAACACGTTTCTGTCAAAGGAACAAAATCCCCCTATGACGGAGATACAGCCTATTGGAGCGAACGTAACAGTAAACTCTATGATGGCGAAACTTCTTTTGCTCTTAAGAAGCAAAACCATAGATGTGCTTCCTGCGGCTTAAAGTTCATCGATGAGGAACGGGTTCACCTGCATCACATCGACGGAAATCACGCCAACTGGAAGAAAAATAATCTGGAAGCAATTCATGAGAGTTGCCACGATTACAAACACATGAGCAAAAGCGCAAGCTGAGAACATCGGAAGCTGGGTGCGGTGAAAGTCGCACGCCCAGATTTAACAGAGAGGTGCCCCGGATAATACCGGGCATCGACTCTAACGAATGGGGAAAGCACTCATCAGGTAATCCATAACGTATTCCCGTGGGGTCAAGTCAAGATTGAGATCCTTCCATTCGGAAGCCGGAACTTCATCAAGTCGTCGTTTCAAAAGTTCTTCATTAGTCGAAACTATTTGAATGACAACTGCAAGACCTTGGACTAAATCCTGCTCAATCGCTTTGATCAGGGTAGGGCATTTCATGCCAGTCAACAGATGGTTGAAGAATCTTTGCTTGTGTGACTCGAACTGAGACACCGCGCTCATCTTTGCAGCACGGTTGTAAGTCTTGTCACCAGAGATATTACAAGCTTCCAAAGCTCTATCTAAATTATGGTGAATAACTTGAAAAGCATCAGAATAGCTGTTATAAATCCGTTCCTGCGTGGGCGTTAACTCAATTTCGAGAGTCTGATACTCCACCCCCTCAAACGAGAGACTCCGCGCCAGATACAGTCCCAAAGCCTTGAGATCCCTGGCTACGATTTCCATCGCGGCAATACCACCGCCCTCAATGGATTCCACAAAATCCTCACGGGAGCTAAACGGGAAATCTCCAGTCTGCCAAAGCCCCAGGCGATTTGCATAAGATAGGTTAGAAACCTTCGTCGCTCCGGTCGCAGAGACATAGACAACCCGTGCCTGCGGTAATGCGTTTTGCAACCTCAGCCCAACAATGCCTTGCTGGGATGCTGCAACCATACCGAGTTTACCCTCTTGAGCCATTGCATTGCCCATACTGTGGCATTCGTCGAAAGCGATCGCTCCCTCAAAGTCCTTGCCTGCCCATTCAACAATTTGCTTAAGCCGACTTTTACCATTCTTTTGAGAACGTAGAGTAGAGTACGTGCAGAACAGAATACCTTGGGTGAAAGAAATGGGGTCGCCAAGTTTGATATTTGAGAGGTCGATAATGTCTTTTGCATCACCTCCTAAAACACACCAGTCTCTACGGGCATCTTCAACTAAGGCAGAATTTTTGGATACCCAAATTGCTTTTCTTCGCCTCTGACACCAGTTGTCGAGGATGATTCCTGCACACTGTCTTCCTTTCCCCGCACCTGTCCCATCGCCCAAGAACCAGCCACGACGAAATTTTATGGTATTTTCTTCATTATTTCCCGCTACAGTCACATTATCCCATGAATCATCAACAATATAAGACCCAGACAGAAATTCACAGTGCGCTTGACCTGCGTAAATCACACTTTCAAGTTGTGCTTCAGATAACTTGCCTTGTAAGACAATGTTTTGTGGGAGATGTGGTTTGTAAGTGGGAGCCGGAGGCGATACTAATGCCATTCCCGCACTCTCACAGAGTAGCGACGGATGAGGTAAAGCATCTTTAATTCTGATTCGTTGTGGGCGATAGGTTTCATATAAAGTATCTTTGAGTCCTTCAGTAGCAGACCATTCGACGACTTCGTATTCCAGCACTACTATGTCATCTGGAAGAAAGGAAACTGTTTCTGGTTGTGCAACTGTAGTACGTTTTGGCAATTGAACAACTTTTGCCTTCGTCGCAGCTTTGATATTTGAGCGTTCCCACGGAGATCGCTGTGGCAGATGCTGAATCAACGCCAGCAGTTCGGGCAAGTCCAAGGTTTCGGAAATACAGGGGATTTGCCTGTGATTATCAGCCGGAACCTTGTCAATTACTGTGATTCTGGTGTCGATTTGTGTACCATGTTTTGAGTAAACCTTGCCGTTAACCCCGACTGACATTAAAACTCGTGCCTTCTCCTGCCACCTAACAAAAGTCTCTCGCCAGCTTGGGTTAGCCGGAGAGAACCAGTTGGCTGTGATTGTTACCAGCCGTCCACCGTCAGCCAGTCTTTGCAATGCCGAGTTTATGTGGCGAGGGGTTGCTTGACTGTTGCGACTGTTGATTTTCGGGGACGACGAAAACGGTGGATTCATCAGAACAACCGAAGGCTGAGAAATGCGGGCTAAATAATCGTTGATTTGTTCGGCGTTGACCCCAAATAGTGGAGTGCCGGGAAACAACCGACGCAGAATCTTCGATCTATCGGGTGCAAGCTCGTTGAGCATCAGACTTGCACCCCTAAGTTTAGCCATTTGTGCTAACAGACCAGTTCCGGCACTTGGCTCCAGAATCAAATCATCAGCCTTTATAAATCCTGCTTTGGCTACCAGATAAGCAAGCGGCAACGGTGTCGAGAATTGCTGAAGCTGTACTGACTCTTCACTGCGCCGTGTTTGCGTTGGGCAGAGGGCTACTAACTTCTCCAATTCCAATAATACTGTTAGCGGCGACTCTAATAAGAGCTTGTAACCTTTTTGACGCAGATATAATATTTGCGCCACTTCCACTGCCTCGTAAGCATCTTTCCACTGCCATGCGCTCTCTGCTGCCGTGCCGTGAAAGTGGCGATTCATCTGGGACTGAATTGTTTTCGTAGAAAGAGGGCGATTCTCAAGCAGTGGTTTTAAAAGCTCTTGGGCAACATTAATAACTGACTGCCCATAATCGATTACTGTTTGCAAATCGAATAAAGAACCTTGAGTGAAAAGTTGCTGTACCATTGGGCTATATAATTTTAATTTTCACTCTCGCTGTGGCGCAGCCTTAACTGTGTTGGGTTAACTCTCGAATAACCTCAATTGTCGAGAGAATATTTCTCGTTTGTTCTCTCTGTGTATTGCTCTAGAGGCTGTGTTTAAACTGCAAGCCATTTCCCACCACCAACTAGCTACTGGAATACCTTGCTCATTCATAAAATTAGCGTATTGATTCAAGTAATCAACAGCTTTCAAAAAATGTGTGTAACATTCAAATGCCAAGTAATTCAACTCGTGCCTAACTCTGATTTTTATGCGAGTATTAGACCGAATCCAGATAATAGAGTGCCAAGTTTTTTCATATCGCTCGGCACAATTAACAGCAATTGCTAACTCTGATTTTGCTGCTTCTAGCAGGAAATGATTGCCTGGAATGTGATTTAAGGCAACTGATAGACAACAATATGTAGCGTTCACTATTTTTCAAAAAAGTAAGTTTAACCTCCGTTGATCAATCGGAGGCTATAGTCGAGTAACTTTTATGCAGCTTTACGCGGTCTGCCTGGCTTGCGCTTGCCTGAAGAATTTACATCAGCCTTTTTAGTTTTCGGTGATTTGTTGGCAGCATTGTTAGCTTTATTTGAACGACTAGTACGTTTTGATTGTGGCGAAATTTCTTTAACTGGAGGCAGTAATCTTAATGTGGGGAATGAGAGAATAACTGCTTCATTACTTGTACGATGAACAATTTCATCTTCTAACGTCCAAGGATCTGGCAATTTTTCAAAAGTCCGAGCTTGTGGTGTGCTTACTTCTGATACTGATGGAATTGTAGAAGCAGCTATATTTACATTGGTAACTGAAACCACATTACTAGCGTAAGGAGCCGATACAAATAGTCCACTAATGAACTGGAATATAACGAGAGTAACAAATGCCCAAAAGATGGCTACTATTGCCAGGGTAAGTAGA
>NZ_JACJQM010000242.1:0-5510 GCF_014696655.1 Nostoc sp. FACHB-888
AAATAGTGGCATGGTTGAGGGAATTAATAACAAGCTTAAACTGATTAAACGTTCTGGTTATGGATTTAGAAGCTTTGAAAATTTTAGAGTCAGATGCTTATTAAATTGGCATTTTATTTATTAGTTTGGCATAACAAGTACTGAAAAGCCTTTAAATTTTAGTGTCCTAGTTAACGGTAGTGACTTTCTATAGAGTATATAAATACAATTTTTTATAAGGTTTTTAACCTGATCGAAATATTAAAGTTATAACCCTGGATTTATAAATGCACATCCACCCAACCTCTATCCCGTTCTAACAACCGTGATACTGGCTTTTGATTGTAATCTATTACCAAATCATAACTTGTACGGTCATAAATCCCAGTTAATAAACTCTGCAAATCCACTAATGGTTCACTATCACCAGTTCGCAAAGGCAAGGCAAATGAGGGAATTACATCTGGCAAGTTAAAGGCATATAAATCAGATTGCGGACGATGTTCTGCCCGACTAACCAAAATCCGATAATCATTTTGCGTACCATCCCCAAAAACTAACATTGGTTCCCCAGCACGCAATAAATCAATTTCTACCAAATGTGTTGAACTTCCCAATACTCGCTGCCGCTTAGTTTCGTATGCGTTGCATCCTTCCCCTTTACGTTTAATTTTAGGTGATAAAATTTCAATTACTGTTACTACTTCTTTTGTTCCTACCTTTCGCACCTCTAAATATCTCTCCTTCACTATCTCAGGCATAGGAACTGTCACCATTTTAGGTTGAACGGCAGGTGCAGCTACAACTATATTCGGTAGTTCACGATTTGTTGTTGTCTGTGAATTTTGTACGATTACATCAAGAATACCAATCAAAAGTTTATCATCGCTAGTAGTTTGATAAATTCGCTCTTCAATGGCGACAAAATATTTCGGATGTAATTGAGGAGAGAGGTAGTCTGCGATCGCTACTATTAGTCTCCCATGTACTCCTGGCCATAATTCAGGATCTTCTAAATACGGGTTCATTCCTGGAAATGGATAAGTCATAACAAATATCTCAAAACCAAATTTTAAACCTAATTTTCATAGCCCCTCTCTTTGAAGGAGAAGGGGTTCTAAGAACAAGTAGTAAGGGCTGCACCACATTGATCTTCCCTTGTCAACCAACCTTTAACACCTTGATATTCCACCTGCGCCCAATCTCCCTGACAGCCTAACAACTTAACAACCGTATTAGCAGGAATTCTTCGCACTTTTAGGCTTTGTTGATTGGTACTAGCATATAAATCCACGCTATTAGTTCCATAGCCCCGCGTTGTTAGCCCTAACTTTGGCACGGATACCCATCCAGTTCCTTGAAAACCATCGCTAGCATTAGTAATTTGTACCCAATTTCTAGCAGCACCAATAACCTGAACTGTTTCGTTGATGGGGATTTGCCCTAGAATCGTGTTATTTGTACTTGCACCACTCCGCACATTTAAACCTTGCGGATCTGTATCGGTGACGTAAGCAAAAATATCGCACTTTTGTGGATCAATTGATTTCGCTAAAGCTATTCGATGAGCTATGCCAGTATTGAGTATGACACTAATACAACTGAATGCCAATCTTATCACTAAAATTGATGCTGGATTTTTAACTTTTCTTGTCATAATTTGCTCAAGTTTTTTACTTCAGTATCTAAAATTGGAGCTTTATTTCTATCTCATAATCTACCCAAAAAAATTAGGGCTAACTTTGTAACACAGTTCTCTAAAAGGGATTTTAGTACTGTAATAACACTCCTAATTTTACAAAATTTAGTCCTGCGATGTCTACGATGGGATACGCCTACGCAGATGGATGAAACACAACGACATGATTGTGTACTCAAAGTTTATTAATAGTCGATTGTCTACAAAGCAGTTAAGCCCAAATATCCTTAAATTTGAGGATGATTCAGATATTTCTGAAGAGGTTGTCTCTGAACTGAATAAAATTGCTGAAAAAATCACCACGGAAACTTCGTGGCGTAAAGGAGATATTTTAATGATTGATAATACTAGGATACTTCAGTGTAAGCTGATAGCCAGCATAGATTTTTGCCAGTTTCTACCTAACACGTTACTTCATATCATAGCCAAACAAATTCGGGTCTACTTCTCCTAATTGCAACTCTGCCAAACCATATTCCGCCCATCGCCTTTCTACCATCGCCGCCACATCTGGGTCAGATTCCAAAGGCAAACCCCATTCATGGTCTGTTTCCGGCGGAATCTTTGTAGTTGCATCAATTCCCATGCGTCCACCTAAGCCAATCTTTTCACTGGCAAAATCTAACGTATCAAAAGGCGTATTTGGCAAAATAAAGACATCCCGCACTGGGTCAACTTTAGAACTAATCGCCCACACCACTTGACGCGGATCGCGAATATTTATGTCTTTATCCACAACAATTACAAATTTTGTGTATGTAAACTGTGGTAAAGCACTCCAAAATGCTAAAGCCGCCCTTCGCGCTTGTCCCGGATATGCTTTATCAATGGAAATAATTGCGGCTTTGTAACTTAATGCTTCCATCGGGAGGAAGAAATCGACAATTTCTGATACTTGTTGCCGCAGTATTGGGGTATAGATGCGATTAAGTGCGATCGCCATCATCGCTTCTTCTTTAGGTGGACGACCGCTAAATGTTGTTAAGTAAATCGGATTTTTCCGATGCGTCATACACTCAAAACGTACCAACGGCGAATCCTCAACGCCGCCGTAATAACCCATGTGGTCGCCAAATGGCCCATCTGGTAAAACTTCCCCTGGTGTAATTGTCCCTTCTAAGACGAATTCTGAATCTGCGGGAACTTCCAAATCGACGGTTTTACACTTCGCCAACTGCACACCAGAACCGCCGTACAATCCAGCAAACAGCCATTCTGATAAATCTACAGGTATGGGCGTGGCAGCTGCCATGATAATTAAAGGATCTACACCAAGTGCGATCGCAACTTCTAATTTCTTCCCACGTTCAGCCGCTTTTCGCAAATGCCTTGCCCCACCCCGCACTGATAACCAGTGAACCGTCATCGTATTTTTGGATTGTAGTTGTAACCGATACACACCTACATTTGGTGTACCAGTTTCACAATCCTTAGTTATTACTAGTCCCAGCGTAATAATCTTGCCAGCATCACCAATATAAGGACGTATTAAAGGCAACTTATTTAAATCTAAATCATTACCTTGAAGCACAACTTGCTGACAAGCCGGGAAAAAGTCCCGCCCTGGTTTCGCTTTCACCACATCAAACAGCACTTTCCCAAAATCTATCGCCTGGGAAATTTTCTTCGGCGGTTTTGGCTGTTGCAGCATACTCAATTTTTTCCCCAGAGTTTCCAATTCCTCTGGATGCTGCATATTCATCGCCCAGCAAATCCTTTCCACAGTTCCCATCAAATTCACCGCCACCGGGAAGGAAGCGCCTTTGACGTTTTCAAACAACAATCCTGGGCCACCTTTTTGCAGCATACGGTTAGAAATCTCGGCAATTTCTAAATTTGGGTCAACTAAAGCTGAAATCCGCCGTAATTGTCCTCTTTCTTCCAAAATTTTAATGAATCCCCGCAAGTCTCTTGCCATTGTTCTAATAAAGCTGATTATTTAAGA
Source organism: Nostoc sp. FACHB-888 (assembly GCF_014696655.1). Taxonomy (NCBI): domain Bacteria; kingdom Bacillati; phylum Cyanobacteriota; class Cyanophyceae; order Nostocales; family Nostocaceae; genus Nostoc; species Nostoc sp. FACHB-888. Next base: position 3,624 of record NZ_JACJQM010000242.1, read on the forward strand.
AGTGTGAAGCGCTTTCTTATATTATGGGGCATAGGGCACTTGTACTGAGCTTTACCGTAAAGCCTACGGCATAGCAACTCTTAGAGACGCTACCCTTTCTTCTCTGTAGGAGTACGCTTTGGGCGCAGCCTCTCATAGAGAAGTATTGGACATGGTGCATTGGGAAATAGTTTTCCGTGTGCTCCTCTCCTAATTTGGTAAATTATTGGGTTTAATTGGAAATTAACCTATTTAGTAACTGTTCTTAACTGTGTTTTCCAAAGTATTTAGGTATCTTATTTAGGGATACGCAATTATTTTTGATAAATAAGCGCTAACCTAATCAAACATGGCCAGAATATACTATACCTTCCTGGCAGGCGGCCTTGTTATGTGGCCTCTGCTGGGTTTATTTTTTACAAGGTTTAACTGTGCTTTGCTTTTGGGTTTTTCTGAATTTTTCTAACCTAAACATTGCGACATAATGCCATTTCAAAAATCTTTGCAACAAATGCATCAGCTATATAGGCGTACATCTGTACACCCCCATAAATGTTGACAAAAGGATTTTTTAAATATTCTAGAATATCATGTCCGCTTGATTGTTTATTAAAAAATATTTGATAATTGATAATTTTTACAACATTATTAAACTAACATTTATGGAATAAAGCATATCAGATATTTAAGTAATAATATTGATTTTACCAGTGTCAATATCGTAACAAGCACCAACAATTTTTAGTTTACCTTTATGGAGTAACTTAGCTAAAATAGTTGAGTTTTCCTGCAATTTTTCAGTCTGATATTGAATGTTGGCAATAATCGCATCTTGCATACTGTCACCAGTTCTTAGCTTTACCCTTTCTAGAGATGGTTTGATGCCTTCAACAATCAAACCGATTCTGCCAGGAAGTGGTTCGTTTTTGATTGCTTCTGCCACTGCACCGCATCTTTTATGACCCAAAACCACAATCAACTGCGAACCCAATACTGTTGTAGAATATTCCAGACTGCCTATAACCGTGTCACTGACGACATTACCAGCAACTCTAACGACAAATAAATCTCCAAGTCCTTGATCGAAGACGATTTCCGCAGGTACTCTAGAATCTGCACAACCTAATATAGCAGCAAACGGATACTGAGCTTTAGCAACTAATCGTAGACGTTCTAATGATTGATCGGGGTATTTGCGTTTTTGATTGATAAATCTTTGATTACCATCCAGTAAGCGTTTGATAGCTTCATTAGGACTAACTGGATTAGGGTTATCTGGATGAATATCAGCAACAGCAGTTTGCTCTGTACTCCAAAAGCTATCACCAAAAGCAGTAGCCGCAATACCTACTACACTTGCAAATTTTAAGAAATTGCGTCGTCCTACAAATCCATTAATTCGACTCATCAATCTACCTGGCAACAACAAAGCTGTTCTCAAGAAGATATCAGACTTAACTAAGATGTGAGAGTACCTTATTACACGGTTTAAGAGTCATTTAATCTTCACATTGGATCGTAATTTATAACTTAAGTAGATAGGCATAATTAAACATACAATATAATCGTAGTTCGTAGTGAGCGATTCATCGCTCATAGCAAATTTCATCAGGACTAAAGTCCTTACTACAAACTTTAATCTATTTACGCTTATTTACTTTTTTAGGACTTATGGAATAAGGAACCGCAGAGGCGCAGAGAAGCCAGTGCGTTGGGCGGGTTTCCCGACTTATAGCAACTGGCGCGACACGGAGAAAAGATAGCTTGAGAGAGATTTTGCGTAAGTCCTATTGTTGTATGTATTCTCAGAGGATGTTTGAAAAGTCCTCATCTTGGTAGCAAAACGTTTTAGATCCCCCTAAATCCCCCTTAAAAAGGGGGACTCTGATTCCGGTTCCCCCCTTAAAA
>NZ_JACJQM010000243.1:0-5494 GCF_014696655.1 Nostoc sp. FACHB-888
GTGATGTTTTTTCTGTCAGACGTTCCGCGATTACAACTATCGCTATAAATACCCCAGGCATCAATCTTTTTAGTTATCTCACCCCATTCAGATTAAGAAAACCAATCATTATAACACAAAATCAATTCTGCAAGAGGTCTATTTACTAGTGTATGAAGTTGTTGGTCTAATTGTGCTGCTGCTTCTTCTTTCCAGACTGCCCAAAATTCTTTATCTGTGGCAGTTGTTCCGTATTGGGCGGCGTTTTGTGATGCGACTAGCAGCAGTTGAGTTAAACAAAAAAAGTGGGGAATATTCTCAGCCCGATGATTCCGCAGTTGTTGACTGATGGCTTCGTTTAATGCGTCTTTTAAATCGGGGCGTTTACATTCAATTACTACTAGAGGAATGCCATTAACAAATAGCACTAAATCAGGGCGACGGGTTTGGGTACTGTTGCGGCGTTCTATCTCAAATTCGTCGCTGATGTGGTAAACATTATTGGCTGGGTTGTGCCAGTCGATGTATTGCAGGGGGTAACTTTTTTTATCACCGTCAATGATTTGCTCTAAGCTCTTACCGAGGGTGAGCAGGTCGTAAAGTTCTTGACTGGTGGTATAAAGTGCATCGTAGGGGAACTGGCTGATGGCTTCTACTGCTTTTTGAATATTGACTTCACTGAAGGGGTGAGTTTGTCCCTGGTGTTGAATTTTATTTAGTTTGCGAAGTTGGACTGTGAGGATTTCTTCTAGGACAATCTTGGAACGCTTTCCCCCACGTTTGGCTAGGGCTGACTGTGGTGTGAGATATTCATAGCCCATGTTTTGCAGCAAGGCAAGGGCAGGAAGTTGGGAGATGATATTTTCTAGCCAATCGTTTGTCAATTATTTATCCCCTACTTTTCTAGGACAAACTTCAAAAGCTAATTCATGGCGATAAAAACACACATTGAATTCTGCAAAAAAGTTCATGTGTCCAAGAATTATAGGCGCATTTCTTGATTGAGTCCAAGCAAATGCCAGCAAGAGAGGCGAAAAGTTAGCAACTTTACCCGATACAACTAACCCCCGTGCTTCGTTCTCAGCCAGATTCCCGCTTAAGGTTATTGGTACGGTTTGTTCTTCCCAAACTGCTCCTAGTTCTAACCCAATTTGATATGGCAGAACATTTACACTTGCACCTGTATCTAGTAATGCCATGACTTCTAAGGATTTATTACCATTACTAAGAGTCAATGGCAAATAGGGCATGGTGCTGACTCGCCCAAAACTATCGGTTCGCTCTGTGAAGGGAAAACGCTGACCGTCAAGCATTGGACTGTTCTTTTGCTGTTGCTAACAGGTCTGATAAGGCTTGAATTGAACTATTATCTGCTTGAGGCGACCAGACTGTAGCATTGGTTGAGGCGAGTTGATTTAAAAGTATATTCTCTGCGTCACTTGTTTCTAGGCTACATCCTTCTTCTTTGGCAACTGCTAACAGGAGAAAGTGGATTAGCCGTAGTTTATCTTGATGTGATAGTTGGTTAACTGTAGATAAAATTTCGCTGAGAGTCATGCGGGGGTTAAGTGGAGGATAATTTTATTATACTTTCTGCATCTGGGGTTCATCTATTTTGACTCGTTTTTTACCTGTTAATAGTTGCTGCATTAATCCGCGTTTTTGTTGTTTGTAGGCGGCGAGTTGTTTTTCTAGGTTTGAGATTTCAGCATCTGCTGCGGAGAGGGTAGAGGCGATTTTTTGTTGTTCTTCGAGTGAGAATTTCGGAACTTCAATATTTCCAACAATTGTAGTGTTTATATTTTTTTGAGTACCCGGTTGACCACTATCAGAAATTCTAGAGCTTATAAAATTTATGTAGTGATACAAAAAGAATTTATCAATTTGCTTTTCAAAGCCACGAAAAACAACAAATCCATCATGAATACAAGCAGGTATACCTACAATTCGCGGAATTCCGATAGTTGCACAAATGGACATGATTAGGTCGCCCGGATCAACTTTTACACTTTTTTCGACAGCCAAGTTAGAAAGATATTGAGAAGTTTGAGTTAGATATGTGTTTGAAGCTGTAACATCTTTAATACGAACCCAACCCCGCCCTGTTTCTGCAAACCATTTCGGGTCTTGAATAGGACGTGGTGATGCTCCTCGTCTAATTGTTGCAACCTCTGAAAGTTTGACTATAGAACACTCACTACCCTCAAACTCCTTAAACCGCTTCTTCCTCGTCAATAGCTGCTGCATAAGCCCCTGCTTTAGCTTACGCTTGGCGGTGATGAGTTGCTCTAGGAGTGCGATCGCTTTATCCCAAGTGCTGAGAATATCGGCGATTTTACGTTGTTCTGGGAGGGGTGGAATCGGAATTATTAAATCACAAATTTTTTGGGGTGAAGTATGTTTAACCTTAGTTCCACTTGCTGTAGCGGAAACAGATGTTCTAATCAACCATGAATTAAAAACAAAATAGAGAAAGTATTTACAAATTATTCTTGAATTTTTTATTTTAATAAGACCTAATCTCTGATTATGAAGATACTTTTTATCGGGAGCATCCCAATTTTGCAAAAAGAGAGTGAAAAGACCAGTTTATTCGCGACTATGACTCGCGAATAAATGGGGGACTGTACATCAACACAAGAATTCGAGAGAATTATTTGTGTTCAATCCCAAGATCAAGGACAATGACCCCAGAAGATAAAAAACAGTTGGATGCTCACGTAAAAGCTATCGCCAAAATTCTGTATAAAAACACGCCACCATCGAAAATCGAAACCTTTGAAGGAATCGAAACAGCCGTTCGAGATCAGGTACTGGAACACGTAAGCCCAAAAATTGCCTTTTTTTTGTCGGAGAAAAGACTGGAACGACCAGAGGACGCAGCCGAACCATAAGAAGTTGTGTCGGTAAAATAATCATCACAAGACTTCAAGCATTGCGTTTGGGAATAGAACCATATAGGCGATTTAGCCCACTGCTAGAAAAGTGCTGTTTATTACTGGCAGCAAACGTTTCATTCCAAGATGCAGAAAAAGACTTAAAGGTGATGACCGGAATAGAAGTAGGACATAGTACCTATCATCGCCAAGTCCAGAAGGTGGATACATCCCCTCCAAACGTCAAACAGAAATTAACAGAGGTATGTTTGGATGGGGGAAAAGTACGGTTACGGTCTCAAGAGAAAGGTAAGTCTGCCTACTGGAAAGAGTATAAAACAGGAAGATTGCAGGGGATATATTACGGAGCATTCTTTCAGGATAATCTCGGACTCACTAATTGGATCAATAGTCAAAACATCGGTAAAACTCTTTACTGCTTGGGAGATGGACATGACGGCATTTGGAATCTATTTTCAGAAATAGCCGACTCCAATATTCGTCAAGAAATTTTAGACTGGTATCATTTAAAAGAAAACCTGTATAAAATACAAGCCACTAAAAAATTTTTGGTGGACATTGAAGCCGAACTTTGGCACGGACAGGTAGAGTCAGCAATCACTAAACTTAACAACTGTAAATATGTGGGTGCAAACCAGTTTATCAACTATCTACGTAAACACGCGTCCAGGTTGGTAAATTATATGTATTTTCAGGCAGAACAATTAAGCTCGATTGGTTCTGGAGCCGTAGAGTCAGCTGTCAAACAAATAGATAAGCGTCTACAAATAGTGGGAGCGCAATGGAAGTATGAAAACTTACCACAGATGCTGTGTTTGCGTTGTGCCTACTTAAATGGCTTCCTTGCCCCCGCTTTTTGAATTCTAAAATCAATCGTATAAACTCTCACAGTCTTTCCCTTCGCGAGTTATTATCGCGAATAGATTGATGTGTCTTTGTATGCCCAGACCAAGAACCGACGATACTGAAAAAGACAAAATAGCTCGTTTTGAGCGAATTAAAAAGGCAATTACAGCCTTAGAGAAACAACAAGCACAGATATTAAGACAGGGTGAGCTTGCTCCACAAGGTGCTTGGGTAGCGCGCTACCAAGTCCGACAAAATTTGAAGAAATATTGGTATTACAAATTACAAGCTAATACTCCATACTTTCCATGTTTAACATCATCAAAACTGAGTAAATACAAACATTTAGGTAAAGCTGGGACTAGTGAACATATTAATGCTGTAATGTCTGTTTTTAGACGTTCTGTTTGGGATGAGTTACAAAGAATAATTCATGTTTTGGATGATTCCTTGCTCGATATTAGTTCTGGGTCTGAGCAAGAAGAGGAAGAACCACAAAATTGAGTCCCCACATTATTCGCGAGAATTAATCGCGAATAATTTTTCTTTCTGTGTTTTTGCACATTTGGGATGCTCCCGTCAGATTGCAATAATTTCTCAATGTCGAACGAGTCAGAAAACTGCTGTAAGTTTTCGATACTGGGGTGAACGATTGTTGTTGTCATTTCTTGTTATTGGCAAACTAGTAGACAGCATGTATTAGCTGTAGACAAAGCTTGAGTCACTTATAACTACAATCTCTCAAGCCCTGTTTACAACAAGTTAGAACACCATTTCTGCCGCAGCTTTTGTTACAGCAATTGCCTGTTTACTGACCTCGCGCCAGGTCGTTTCCTCGTTGTAGGATGCCATGACTAATTCCGACCCAACCCATACACGACAGAATAAGACACTTTCATCTGTCGTCCCTGGAGTAGGCTGTAGTGTAATCGGAGAATATAGTTGTTCTGGAGTAAGAGTTGCGATCGCGGCTAATACAGATTTAGCAAAGTGAGTATCATGCCCACTTTCTAATATATAGAGTCTGGTTGAGTCGATGGGGAGTATTATCTCCCGCACCTCTCAGTTAAATCTGGGCGTGCGACTTTCACCGCACCCAGCTTCCGATGTTCTTAGCTTGCGCTTTTGCTCATGTGCTTGTAATCGTGGCAACTCTCGTGAATCGCTTCAAGATTATTTTTCTTCCAGTTGGCATGATTTCCGTCGATGTGATGCAGGTGAACCCGTTCCTCATCGATGAACTTTAAGCCGCAGGATGCACATTTATGGCTTTGCTTTTTCATAGCTTTAGAGGTTTCACCGTCGTAGAGTTTACTGTTACGTTCACTCCAGTAGGCAGTATCTCCGTCATAGGGGGATTTTACTCCTTTGATCATGACGTGTTTATTTTCGGAGTAGGAAACTGCTGGGAATGCCTTGTCTAGTAGTTTCTTGCTAGAGTGGCTGTTTTGTTTGGTTTCCTTGTTGAATACCTTAAAAGCTCTTTTTTGGATGCGGTACAAGGAGTTCTTGGAACCGTCCATCTTGCAGAACTTGTGGTAATTTCTCCAGCCTCTAACTACCGGGGCTAATTTCTCAGCCTTTGTGGTAGCACCATAGTTCGAGTTGTTGACGATGTGTTTTACTTTCTTACGAAAAGCTTTGAAGTTATCCACTGAGGGACTACATCTAAACTTTCCGTTTTTCTGGACTTTGAAGTGCCAGCCGAGGAAATCAAACCCATCTGTCGCGGCGGTAACTTTGGTTTTCTTTTGGCTTACATTCATTCCGCG
>NZ_JACJQM010000244.1:0-5477 GCF_014696655.1 Nostoc sp. FACHB-888
GAGTTGTTAAAGCGCTGCGAAAACCAGTCTCCAAGCTGGATTTATCCCCTTTTCCTGCACCCTCTTGACAAAAGTGCAATCACTCTAACCTCTCACCGATGGTCTGCACTAGGGGGATTTCTATATGTCTCCACCTCATCGAACGCCTCACCAAAGGTTGCTAATAGAGCTTCCATTAATGCAACGTCCTCCGCAAACGGTCAATAATCATACTTGTGGCGGTATTGTTGCTGATGCTAATCATTTTGTTTATGGTTATGACCCCAGCTTCGACAGATCGTATACAAAAACAGTTCAGATTTGAACAGCCAAAGTCACCTCCAATCGTAGTTAATTTCCAGGGTGGGCAAGTAACATCTGATGCAGGTTTAAGCTTAATTGCTGAAATAGATAGAAAACTGCGAATCACATCACAGTTTGCACTATGTTTCCAAGATTACCGAAAGCCTTATCGAATTGATCATTCAATAGAAAACTTAATTAAACAAAGAATCTACGGGTTGGTCATGGGATACGAAGACTTAAATGACCATGAAGAATTACGTCATGATCCGATGTTTGCTCTATCATTAGGAAAAAGAATCGGAGTACAAGATAAGCCTGCAACATTAGCAGGTAAGAGTACATTAAATAGGCTGGAACATTGTCCCGAAGATGTAGAACAAGGATCTGACAGTCGTTATCATAAAATTGGACATTCTTCAGAACAAATTGAAAGCCTATTTGTAAATATATTTCTAAAATCTTGCTTAAAAGAACCACGAAAAATTATTTTGGACTTAGATGTAACTGATGATCTAGTACACGGCAATCAGGAGCAAGTTTTCTTCAATACCTATTATGGAGGATATTGCTATGCTCCACTTTATATTTTTTGTGGTAAACACTTATTAGCAGCCAAACTTCGTCCTTCTAATGTAGATCCAGCATTTGGGGCGTTAGAAGAGTTGCAAAGAGTCATTAAACAAATACGTCAACATTGGCAGAATGTTGAGATTTTAGTACGAGGAGATAGTGCCTATTCCAGAGACGATATTATGACATGGTGTGAGTCGCAGACTGGAGTTGACTACGTTTTTGGATTAGCGCGAAACAGCCGTTTAATTCAAATGGCTACGGCGACTCAAAATAGAGCCTTGCTTGAGTTTGAGCAGAAGTTATCAACAGTAACTTCATTCTTAGAAACTCTATTTAAACCAGATGAACAAATTTCTGAACTTGCTTGTGACCTGATTGATAACTCAATTTGGCATAAGTCGTTAGACTATCAGACTCGTGAATCTTGGAGTCGTAGTCGTCGTGTTGTTTGTAAGGTCGAATATGGAATAAAGGGAAATAATATTCGTTTTGTTGTTACAAGTCTTCCTACCAATAAAGTACCCCCTGGTCAACTATACAGACAAAAATATTGTAAGCGAGGGGAGATGGAAAATCGCTTTAAAGAACAACAACTAGAACTTTTTAGTGATAGAACTAGTACTCATACATTTGCAGGAAATCAGTTACGCTTATAGTTTTCTTCTCTTGCTTACGTTTTGATGAATGCATTGCGGTCACAATGTTTAGCCAAAACCGAATTAAAAAATTCTCAAGTTGGGACCAGGGCGAACGCATCTAAAGTATACGTAGTGACTACTGAAATTGAGAATCAACGAAAAAATCAGTATTTCTGGCTTGATTTATTTTCCAAGGCTCAAAGTGATCGCTAAAATCTTTGTCAATAAGCAGGGTTTAACGAGATTATTTTTACGTCTATTGAGAATAGTCTAGTCTTATTGACATGATGCGGCCGCCCTGAAGTTGGGACTATTCGGACAAAATTATTGAAGTTAGGAGCCTTAATTACTATAAGCTCACGGCGAATTTTAATTGCGATTACTAGCTCAAGTCCTGTAAAACATATCTTTGCTGCTGCTTACAGATGCTTAAAAATGCTCCCGAATACCGCTTAATTTCGAGTCAAGCAGCATTTCACCTTCTCTCTAATAATATTTTTGGCTTGGTTTGATTCAAGCCTTGTTTTGGATGCTTAATTTTATGAACAGAGTGTTTCAATCTCAGCATAAGCAAAAACCTTAGTAACTGTTTTAGCTTGATAACTGCTCTTTTGTACTTACTTTGTTTACCATCATAAATTTCAATTGATGATGTATCAAAAAGTGTCTTACATCAAGCGATGTGAATTGATTTTTTCTTGTTTGTGAGAAATTTCGGATAAGGCACAACCGTATTCAGAATTTGATAAGTTGCCCGCAAGTCCCTGCTGTTCATGTAAGGACTCAGGACAAAATCCGACTTTTTCACTGCGGTTTCCATTAAATAAAACTTTCTCCTAGCGGCTGAAGTTCTTTTTGGGGTAAGTTGAAATAACTGGTAGCATTGACTTGACAGCGCCGCCTAATGTAGGATAGCGCACCTCGTACAAACGGAGATAGTTGGAATTTGTGAGTCCCATGTAATAATCAATCGCCGCATTTTGGTAGCGAGTAGGTTTCGGAATCTTGCTTAATTGTGGTTTGAGCATTGAGGAATAAAGTAAGTATTAGGGTATTAAGCTTGGTTGAAATTCTGACCAACGCTTGCAAACTTGTTCGTAGCAATCGGGTGGAGTAATTTTTAATTGGTGTAAAAAAGTAACCTCAATCTGAGATTCAACTTTTAGCACCAGAAGAATATCTTCATGGGGATTGTATGTTGCGACTGCTGGGAAAATGGATGAGATTATAGATGAGCTAAGTGATTGTGATCGCAAGTAAAACCCAATTAAATCGCAGGGGAGAAACTGGAGGGTGAAGGGAACTGTATCAAAGTTTGTAATTGTCGACTGAGTAACTTGAGTATCCACATCACATAAGACAGCTCCCTGTCCAAATGACTGAAATCCTTTCCATGCTGTGTAACCAATGACCAGCAGATTATTATGAATAAAACTATTTTGCCAGTAGCCAAAATTTCCTTGCCAGACACTATTGGATGGTCGCATTGACTTCCTCCCGTAGCAGCAATGGCTCAATGCGAACCTGCTCAAGCTCCCGTCCAATCAATACTAATCGCGTTTGACGGAATTCTTGGGGGTGGCAAAGACGGTCATAAAAGTAGTCAAATCGATTACCAACACCCTGTAATACCAGACGCATGGCTTTGTTTGGAACTGCTACAAATCCCTTAATTCGATAATTCATAATTTATAATTCATAATTACATTTTGTGACGGGGATTTAGCTAGGCTTCAATTCTTTCTGCCTCTAGAAGTAGGGGACTTAAACCCCCAAACTTAGTTAAAATCCAAATATTCATAAATAGCTGCGATCGCTACCTAACCAAGGTTGAGGGATTTTGGTTGGCAAAGTTTTTGTCCATGAATTCTGTGCTTCCGTTTGCCCGCACAGCCCGGAACATTCCAAATCGACACAACCCTACACCAAACGCCAAACGCATCAGTAAAAGCGTCGGTACCTCGCGCACAGACTTGATGAAACCAGACAGCCCAAAACGCACTAATCCCTCTGGTCGAGCCACTCCTTGCCAAATCGAATCGAACCAAGAAGGAAGGGTTTCTTGCGTCCAGTCTGCCGTAATAACCTCCCCTTCAACTAATTCTGTCCCTGCCAAAAGCTCGGAAAAGCCTTCAATGCTGGAAAAAGCTGGGTGAGACCACTGATCGAGGAGTTGCCGCATTACTCGTTTCTCCCAAAAATTTAGCGGCTTTTGGCGGTCATCCCTCTGATTCCAGTCAGCTACAAGCAACACTCCACCAGGCTTTAGCACCCGCATTAATTCTCTAGCAAAAACGGTTTTATCTGGTATGTGGGGACCTGCTTCAATCGACCAAACCACATCAAAACTGGCATCTGGAAACGACAATGCCATCGCATCATCGACCGCAAACTGGGCATTTAGTCCAAGGGGTGTTAACTCCTGGGCGCGGTTAACCTGTTGTGGACTAATGGTAATCCCTGTGACAGCAAACCCATAATCTCGCGCTAAAATCCGGCTGCTACCCCCAATCCCACAACCAACATCTAAAACAGTAGTACCAGGAGGTAATTTTTCTATTCCACCCCATTTAACCATTTCATGTACAAAGTCAGATTTAGCAGCCAAAAAATCCTTACTTCGCGGTGGCGAACCGTAATGACCGAGGTGAATGTGTTCCCCCCAATAAAACTCTACGATGCCATCAAGAGTCCATTGATCGTAGGAATTGGCGACTGTAGATGAGGATTGATACTTGCGGGCAGTTAGGAAATAAGCCGTAATTCCAATTACTAAAAGCAGAAGAAAACCAATTACAGAATATAATAAAGTTGACATTTTTTTGAACGCTCCTTTACACCTATTTGAGCCGATCTAACGGTTTACTTATTGCTGCTCGTCCCCAATCAGACCAGCGATGCCATAACTGACCGAGGGAGACAATTGCAATATAAATTATCCGATACATCAACATTGCAATGTTTTGAACATCTTGAATAATTTTCCCTTGAAGTAGACTGGGCTTGGGTTTATATTGGGGGAAAGCCGTTTGTTTGACAAAGGGATGAACAGAAGTGGGAATTTTCCCATCTCGCTGAAGATAGAATCTCGGCATGATGATTAACCTAATAAAACTCTACTAAATTAGCAATTTCTATGCTTAATTGGGAAAGCATTTGTTCAGTAGTGCAACATGAATATGTACGTCATACACGCCATTTACTACCTTTTTTTTAAAACTTTCACCTGTTATTTAGTACAGTATTTCGATGTTCCTGTGGCTATTTGCAAACGATATTATCATCTTGAGCAGCGATCGCGAGCGCTGCATCTCAAGACACAATTTGTAATAATAATTAACCGCTTACCCTCTCATAGAAAGTCGTAATCTTTAGTGTCTTGATATGTGGGATTATGAGAACGTAAAGCTGAGTAGTTGTATAAATCTTCATAAAAATATTTATCTGTGCCTCGCAGATGTACAAAATTTACAAGTCAACTTCGGCGGGCATTCTGACTCACAAGGCAAGCCTTGTTTACAGCTGCGGGACAGCGCCGGATTTACACCGGACTTTCCCCGTTTCCTCTAGCGGCTGTTCCCCACTAGAACCGAGATTCATTTGAATACTAACACAACTGCGATTTGCTTGCATAAAAATCAATGGTCGGTCTATATTTGCATCCGCTATTAATCGGGACGAGTCTCATTCTTTAGCAAGCGTTTATTTTCTACTCAGCGTTGCGGGGTCTTTTCTTATTGCTTAGTAGACATCTTGCAAAAGTAACAAATGCCAAAATATTGGGGGCATAGTAAAGGTTACTGGGTTTGGGGAAATTCCATCCCTTTACCCCTTACCCTACTTATGCAATAAGTCTAGTCTAAACTCAAGTATTTAGAACGAAGTACAAATCACAATGGCTTGAATCCTTAACTTCCTGTTCAATGCTAACAGGTGATTTTTTAAACATAAATGCTGGACTATTCCATGTGGAAACTAAAG
>NZ_JACJQM010000245.1:0-5440 GCF_014696655.1 Nostoc sp. FACHB-888
TTACGAACATATAAAAATATCTCTATGCAGATGACATTATTCCTGTTTTTGTATATATCATTTGTGTATACTCCGAGACTAAATGTAGTTTATTATACTAACACTTAAAATATAAGTTCCATTTTTAGATGTTACTTTTATTTTCTTATTCCTGGTTAATACTGATTGTTTTTATCAGGTGCAAGATATGAGTCTATGGATGAACAGCCATTTCTAGCTGGAGATCATAGCTTTTGGGCACAACCAGAAGACTTCTATTCATTGCTACTAAATGCCAATTAGTCCAAACTCAAGTGTAATCTCATTCGATTTCTCATCTACCTTCACTTGTGCCAAAACTAATTTATTCGTTAGGGTTTTGCTAAATTCCACTCTGATTTAGGCTCGTCAATATTTAGATGCGTTTGCCCTGGGTAGGTACCCCAGTTGTGCGTAGACACCTAATAAAAAGTCAGGATCAATAACTGGTAAGCCATTAGTTTCAATGCAAGGATTCCTTGAGACTACTAGGATTAATTTATTTTTGAAAAAAGCGACAGGGGGATTAAGACAGGAAGTGTTGTAAGGGCTGTACATACCAAATTCACTGCCGTACAATCCAGCCCTGTTACGCATACTGTTGGTTCCTGAATAACTACCGTAAATGCTAGAGAAATTACTGATCGACTTTGGATCATCTCGCTTACTCGATAATAACCCTAAAAATTGCCCATCAGCAGCTCCTAACTGAGCCATACCATCAATAGCACTAAAAAACCGTGGGATTAACATACGTTTTGGATTAGAAGTGCTTTTCTCAGCTTTTATTAAGGTAATATAGATTACCTCGGTAAAAGTTACTATTTTCTCTTACAGATTGTAAAGATTACAGCCGGAGATCAATGCGGCTAGCAATCATTTTTTTTTAAGAGGATGTTATCAGAGTCTAATTAACCCTCTTCGGAAGAAACAGAAATATTTCTTTGCATCCATTGGGAATGCGATCGCTTTCCTCGGACGCTTTTGTCACTTTGGAAAAATCCAATAGCTCAAACGGTTATGAGGCTTTAATTCCCAACTTTTGTCTATAAAATTTAGTTTTTGTTAGAAAATAAAGCTTCAAATCTTGATGAAATCAAAGTCTCAGAATTTAGCTTCGATTATTGTTTTCCGAGAGTGACAAAACAGGGTTAGGTCAAAATGAAAATGATATAAAGCATCTGACCATAATATGAATCATTGCAATATAGTTAGTCATCCGTAATAAAGAAATAAATTGAGATTATTTACTGTACAATAGCCATGCTGTGCGTCTAAAAAAATTTGGAAGAACTGAAAGGAAGATGTAAATACTATAAAGATATTTATATTTACACCGAGGATATAAAAGATATATCCTGTTTACATTAGAGTAATAGATGCAATCTGTAACCTAAATGAATACAGTTTTGCTCACAAATGGTAATCAGCATAACCGTATTTTTGCGGAATTTAGTATAATACGGTTCAGTTAAAGCTCAAAGTCATGTAAATTCTGACTTTTACCGTTAAGTCTCTTTTGCAAGCTGCCAACCTTCACAGAGGTCGTGTAATTTTAACCAACCTCGCCATAGTACCTGGATACCAATAGGGGTTTTATGTCGATGTTCAAGATAACCTCCAAGACGAGCGATCGCTTCTACAGCCCAACTAACTGTTAGGATCGTGGGTAGTTTGGGAGATTTAGCTTTTAAAATCCGAAGCTCAAGGGGATTAAGAATCTCAATGGCAGGTGCGGAAGGCTGGGTGCGGTGTAGATAAGTTAACTGTAAAAGCTCAACAGCAATCACGCTCAAAAAACCAATTAAGGTCTTCATACCTTCAGCAGCAAGTCTGTATCTTTCTACCTGACAGCCTGACTTGAAAATTTTGTGATACTCTTCTACTCTCCACCGATAAGAATACCAACGTAAAATTGTAGAAGCTGTCTGGATATCTGCGACAACTTCTGTGGTTAGCAACATCCATTCTATAGGGGTTTCACTTTCTGGGCAATCAACTTCCGTGGCATAAACGGCATATACCAGTAGAGGATCCTGACTTTTCCCGTTAAGCCTCGAACAGCATACTGACAAAGGGTTTAAGAAACAGCACCGCATATACGGTACTTTTTTAAGATTTTGATAGTGTTCTCAATAGTATCTCTTTGAGTAGCAGCGCGAATTAAAATTTCAAATATATTTTGTTGTTCACAATTACCTTGAGTTTTAATTGGAACATTTTCTCCTAAATAGTCAACTACTTCTTTTAACGTTTGATTATGGGTTAAAACCTGAGTAGCCGCAGTCATAGCCAAACTAATTAATCCTTTAAGCCAAAAATTTTGCTTTTTCACCTCAATACTTTACAAAAATTCCAAGACACAGAACCAGAACATTGTTCTGGTGCGAGAGCTACCCTTACCTTTGTCTTCAAACTATTAGTTTTACTTATATTAATATCTCTCAACAAATTTTCCCAAAATTGTATCAAAAAGTGCAGTTTTTTAGATAATAATCAGGTTCGCAAGTATTCATCATAGAGCTATCACAAAATTTTTCGGTCTACTGAAAATGCAAAAAGTGATTATGCAATTGCAAGTAATTTTCATTCTTTTTTATCATGTAGTCCACTTTCCCGATTAGCAAGTTGCTTTCTTATGTTATCTTCATTTAATAAAATTTTACCTGAAGTAACAATCCTAGTACGAATTTCCTGCAAACCTTCTTCCAAATAAGTTTTATTTGCAGAATTTTTTGAGTCAAGGAATTCGATAAAATTTAACACTTCTTTTTGTTTTTCTGGTGAAAAAAAACGCAATTTTGCTAATATTATTTGTTCTAAATTCATAAGACAACTTGTATAAGTTTGAACTTGATTTAACTTCTAAAACACCTTTTTACAATTTCTCTTTAAGGTTCATAATTTTTTTATAATAGCCGTTTTCTTATCTCGTTAAGTCTTTTTAACGAATCGTACATCTATATTTTAAAAATATTTTAGAAACACCCTTTTTATAATAATAATGGAAAAATATCCTCAATTAACATTGTTGTATCATTGCTCAAGCTTTTAGCCTTTAAATTTGATGAAATTAAAAGAAAGTTAGCTAGAATAGATTTAGTTTACATAACTAAATTCAATCAAATTATTGTAGCATCTAGCA
Organism: Nostoc sp. FACHB-888; assembly: GCF_014696655.1. Taxonomy (NCBI): domain Bacteria; kingdom Bacillati; phylum Cyanobacteriota; class Cyanophyceae; order Nostocales; family Nostocaceae; genus Nostoc; species Nostoc sp. FACHB-888. The sequence continues at coordinate 3,164 of NZ_JACJQM010000245.1, forward strand.
GAAAGTACAGTAAATATAGGTTATAAATTTTGACCAACTTATTACCTATTCTCCAGCATTGTCTAGCTCTTCTCTGGCAAAGATAGGTAATCATTGCATTGGACAGCATCTTTTTTTATGGCATCTAGCTTGTTGGAGGAGTTTTTGTGGAGCTCTTGACTCTAGCTCTGTGACATATTACAAGGCGTCTACGGCAGTACCCATAAGGTTTAAGTATGCTTGTGGATTTTGTGAGATTTACTCCAGCCTTAAATAATCTTGAACCTACTACAATAAGCTGACTGTTCACTGTAGCGTTGTTTTGATTTTTTGGGGTATGATGCCCCTTTTTCACCTTTTTTTTTATATATATAGATTTGGATTGAGGTTCATTTATAACTGGCGTTTTTGATAATGATTGTTGGGAAGACAACCATTCCTCAGTTAGATACGCCACTGCACTTAAGCCAATCATGCCTCCACCTATAGCAACCATAGTGTATCTCCCAAGATATTGAATTCCAAAGTATCCAATACTTACTGCAGCAACCATTGCACCAATACCTGCAAAGGCATTTTTCAATGTGGATTTGTTCATGGACTTTGGTGAAAGCTCTAACTTTTTATTCCACAATGAAGACAAACAATATTGATATAAAATTTAATATCGCTTGATAAAAACTGACAAAATCAACACAGGCACACTCATTGTAGACTCTTAGAAACAACTATTCTGATTATTATTTCCAGTGAGCTTTAAATCATTTAAATTATCTAAAGATACCATATCTTTGCTCACAAGTTATAATGATTGTAACCGTGCTTTTACTTAAATTATAAACAGAGGATAGCAAACTATCAGTGCAATTACGGTAGTGTCTATTTTGGATAAAACTTTTGAGAAAAATGTGACTGTTAGCCTTGAAACCTTTATTTTATCGTCAGACTATTGTCAGCGATCGCCAGCCTTCAATAATGGCTAAAACCTATTTCTAGCATATATTTACTAATTTGCGAATATGTCTATTGTGCAAAACAATCAGAAATTAAATCTATCTAGCGCGAAAGAAAAGCTGTGTAAGGTAAACTTCACCTTGATTATTAGTAGCAACGCCAATTCCAGTGAGGTTATAATTTCCTTTAAGGTTCATTAGATGCCCGGGACTATTGAGCCAACCAGTAACAGCTTCCTCTACAGGGTTACTATAGCCCCGATTAAAAGCAACATTTTCCGCCGCACTATTGTAGCGAAGAGGAATAGCTTTGACTCGCCCTTCAAATCCCTGATGGCTAAATGGGGTTTTACCTTTAGCCATATTCTGGCTATGAATTCTTGCCTGTCGAGTGATATTTGCATTTAGGGTCAATTTTGGTAGTCCTTTAGAAGCCCGATATCGATTAATTTCTTCAAAAACGGATTTTTCTAGTTCCGTAGTTTTAAAAGTAGGAGTTGATATTGCAATCTGACTGGAAAAAAGCGACAACAGCTTATTACGGGTGGATGTATTCGCAGAAGAATTATTTGGTACCGGAACAGTCGTTAACCCACAAGCAAGGACAAGCGCACTTAAAGTGATGCCAAAAACTGAATCTATTCCACTATGAACAGAACTAATAGTCTTTACCGTGCCGTTTGGCACTTCAGGGATGGCAACAAACTCTCCTTTCTCATTTTTATAAAAACCTTTTACCCCAATACGGTTCGGATAAGCTTTTGAGGCAGGGGAGGAAAAAGAGTTTTTGATAAGCAATTTCTCTTTCCTTGCTTCTCTTGTCCCCCCGCTTCCCCTGCTTACCTCAACAGATAATTTTTTTAACCGAACAGTATTGCCTTTTACCCATCCGTTTTTTATTAGGTGATATATCTGCTTAACTGCCATAAAATCCTTAAAAACTAAGTCTTTTATAACACTTGCGAACTAATTGGCTATACGTATCTATAGATTAGTTAAGATACTCAGTAAGGTTGCCAAGGAATGGTCTTAGTTCCTGCGATCACGCTTACAAAGACAACTAAACTTTTGCCTCATGTTCCCCGTTTGCTTGCACCAACTTATCCAGCACCTGCTTCCCTCTAGCGAATTGCGCCCCCTGATACCGTGACTTTTCACAGGATGTGGAAAGGGAAGTTTAGTTCGCGAATGACATGATACTGTTGGCGAAAGTGTTACAAACGCATAAACAAAAGTGTTACAACTAAAAGCTGCAACGACATTGAAGATTTGAGCTTAAGTAATACTTGAAGACACAACTATGTATTATATTTACCAACAGTATCAACGCTATATCTACCCCAGG
>NZ_JACJQM010000246.1:0-5404 GCF_014696655.1 Nostoc sp. FACHB-888
TTGTAACTTACTAGCAGCAATTTATAACTATGAGTTAAATTTAGCAATTCCAAAATGCAAACCCTTGACTATAACATAAAAGTAATTTTGCAAGAGGTCTACTTTAGTCCAAATTTTAAGCCAATGCCTTCGAGGGAACAGCCAATGAATACTTCTAATGAGATACAGACAAAAAAAATCATCAAAAAATCCGACAAGCTTACCCTAAAACAGATGAAATTAATCGAAGAAGCAGAAGACCAACTTCTTCAAACTGATACTGTCAATTCTACTGCCCCTGTGGTTAAGGAAAAACCAGTAGCGATTTCAGAGCCAAGAGTTCCCGATTATATTCCATTCCTTGACAATCCTCCAGTACAATCTGTGGGCAACTCTGGCTGGCAGGTTTCTGATGTCTGGCGGGATATTCGGGTGGATGATTTTTGTAGTTAATTTAAAGTAGGCAATTTGTATTCTCAGACGGTTGACCATCAAGGCAGTTGCAGTTATCCATGATCCGAATGTCAACGGATTGCAGATTGCATATTGCAGATTACCAATTGCAGATTGTAGATTTATTGTTGATATTAGAGGGTAAATTGGAGATTTTTTCCTGCTTAAGAGCTAGTAGCTCGTGTAATATTCCAATCCGCTTTTCTTTAATCTACATTCTCCCTTATTCGGTCATAGATTGAAGAACAGGCACGAAGCAAGGGAGAAAATTTTTCCGAATGCATTTTTCAGCAGCAATACCTCAATACTTGGTTAAAACACGCCCTATAGCAACCGTTTGAGCAATTTTTGTAAACTATCTTTGCACTCAGTCAAAGCTATAGTTGAATTGTGCCTATAATAAGTTACGGCTAAGTATAACTAAAAGTTAGGACCATGTAAGCCTGTATCGCTGGATTACGCATCAAAGGCGATACCAAAGACAAACAAAATTTATCGGCAGCGCAATAGTTTTGATTCCGTTGCCAATATGCACCCCGCGATCGCATATTGGTGAAAGTGTAGTGTCTGGGGGAGAGTATATTTTAATCGTAGTTTTAGTCGGATAAAAGATAAGGGTATCTTATTTTGTGTTGTGCCCGAGTATTGTCACTGAAAGCATAAGATGAGCAAGTTGCTCGCTTTATGCTTACAGGAAAGCACCCATCCGCTCTTGAGTGTAGCGATCGCCAGTCGTGTACCAGCAATAGCGGGTGACATTCGCTCAACGCAAATAGATTGGATGAGATTGTTAGCGATTAACAAAATCCCGCTACATGCCCGTCATAGAGTAAGTGTCGGTAATCTTGATGGAGCAATATTTTGCAAATCCATATCGCTCGTAGAAGGAGATATTGCGAGCATTTGAGGAAACAAGATAACAGGGAACTTGGTTCTCATCAGCGTAATCGAGGACAGGTTTGAGTAAACCTTGACCGATGCCTTTTCCCCGTGCAGATGGCTTCAGCCCAAGAAAAAACACTTCACAATGGTGTTGCTGCGGTTCGTGTCTCCCAACTTGTTCGATCAGATATTGCCAAAATTGTGCTGTTTCTGTTCCAGCAATCTTGACAATGATCTCAATAATTTCCACCACCATTTGCTCAAATCGTTCGTCAAAAATTTCTACCTCAGCCGGGTACCAAATGCAAACACCTTGCGAATTAGGCGCCATGATAATTTTGCCGCGTTTGCTAGCATCTGCCACAAATGGCTCAAAAAACGCACGGATAGCTGATGAACGATCAGGAGTTTGAGGGAAGACTTGCTCAAAGCTGGGATCGTCAGCAAATGATTCTGCCAAAACCTGAGCAATGGTGGAGAGAGAAGTAAACGAGTTTTTTAGCATTCAATGACTCCTCACTGTGATGAATATATCTGCTGTGCGATGCTCTGTTTTTTAGAAATCGCTATCGGGAATTCAACGTTGCCACAACTGGATTGTGGTCACTTCCAACCATCGTTCCATCGCGCTATTCCTTCACATTGAATCGCTAAAGCATTTCATCATGAGCTACACTAAACTCAGCTTTTGTTTTTGTCGATATGGACAAGAATAAGAGTTTTTGTCGAATTCGTCAAGAATAAAATTCTATTCGTTCGTTAATTGATTCATGATCATGCCTCGACCTCGATCATTTGATGCAGATGCCGTGACCGAAAAGCTGTGTGAGTATTTTTGGGAGCATGAGTATAGTGCTGTGTCTTTAGATGAGCTAGCTCAGTATTTGGGAATCAAGCGCGGGAGCTTGTTCAATGCGTTTGGCTCAAAAGAGGTGCTGTTGAATACTGCCTTTGAGCGGTATGAGCAGAAATTCCGAGCAAACTACCAAACATCCCATCAAGGGATGAATGCAATCGTGGATTACTTCAATAAAGCGATCGCACATGCGACAACTCAGGGGATGGGACGGGGATGTTTTCTAATGAATTTGTTAATGTCTGCGGAGATTCCAACTTCTGAACTTCAGCAAACTCTTGATCAGGAGGTCACATTAATTAAGGACTTTTTTACCCAACATTTGAATCACGCTCAACGAGAGGAGGATTTACCACGCGCCGCATCAGTTGCGGCTGCAACTGATGCTCTATTTGGCACCACGGTTGGCTTATTTGCCTTGGCTCGGATGCGAGCAACCCCCTACACGATTCAAGAATTTGTTCACAACAGCCTACGAGGATTATTTGGTGGACAACTTCTACCTGGGCGCGAGGGAACGACCTTGTGAGCAATAACTTTTAGCAAAGTGAAATAAATTCGGAGGCGTTTTTGAGGAGTTGCTGCTAATAAGAGAGGGAATAAAGTTAATTAAATGGTGGCAAGTACCTTGCAGTGATAAGAGCAAGTCATGTAACAACCTTGCCTCTTTTGAGCCAGAAATGCTTTCTCAACAAGCTTTCTAGATAATAAATTGTAAAAGTTGTTTCTTGACAGGCTCTAAGCGTAATGGAGGAGTGGTGTAAGTAGTTCCAGCCGACCACATTAAGCTACGAAGTAGTGACAATATCCGCTTGTATCTGTTGACGGAATTTTTACTTCTTCACCAGCTTTTAGGAGCAATTATTTTACTCACAGCATTATGGCAAGTTTTATCCGTATCTAAAACCTGGGATAAAAACGCCCACAACGTTATAAATGGGTCATAATCGCTTTTTATATTTTATTTTTAGGGTTTGGCAAAATTTTTTGGTCTACTGACTGTGTTTTTGAGCAACTCTTGCCTCAGTTACCTGATAATAACGCTCTTGATTTAGTGCTGGCGATAATCACTAGGAGTCATTCCGGTTGCTTCTCGGAATGCCTTGCCTAAGTGGCTTTGGCTGTTAAATCCACACTGAAGCGCAATCTGTGCGATCGCCAATTTCGATGTTTTCAATAACTGTTTAGCTCGCTCCACTCGCAGTTGCACCAAATACTGATGTGGAGACATTCCCATTGATTGTTTGAACAGGCGGCTGAAATGAAATTGACTCACCGACACAACATTGGCAAGATCAACCAATTTGATTTCTTGATCGAGGTGGGCATGAATGTACTCCGAGACTTGTAGGAGTTGGCGATCGCCCAAGCCTCCTGGATGCCGTGGGATACGGGGCTGGGTGCTGGAATACTCCCGCAATAAATGAATGGCTAACACATTTGCCAGGGATTCGACATAAAGCCGCCCAATGCCGTCACCTCTTTTGTAGAGTTCTGCCTTAAGCAGCATCAAGATTTGCTCTAGTTGAGGATCGCGCATACGAAATTCCGTTACTAATTCCAGGCAAGTGGGGTCAAGTTCTGCTGTTTGTTGGGCAACGGATTGAAAAAATTGGGTAGGCACTAGGACGTGAAGATAGTGATCGTTCCCTTCTGCACGGTAGGATGCAGGAATGTCAGCCGGAGTAATTGAGATATCGCCTTTTGAGTAAAGACCAGTGTAGCGGCGATCTCCCACCACTTGAGAGATGCGATGGGGACGAGGGGCTAAACAAAGCGCGATGGAGTGTCCTGCCCAGGCTTCTGGTAGATCGGTTCCCCCAGGAGGTTGCTGAAATTCCTCAACTAGCAGTGGTTGCCAGCCAAGGGTTTCACTGGACATGATTGGGATAGGAATTTCTGACTTGTGTGGCGGGGTGCTATTGACCTGAGATGTCTTTGCCATAGGAGTTTTGAGTCATTCCAAAACTGACAGCAAGATTTTGACAAACGGGCAAGATTCAAGTATTCCAGAGCTTTTAGATTCTCTTAAATTGTAATTGTAATCGATCTCGTTACAAAGTGTTATGAAAGGGAAGTTACAAAACCAGCACAGGAATCTTCCCTTGAACACTTCAATTCCTAAACGATTTAACGAAGGATAATTAGCGTGGAAAAACGAATTTTGATCGCAAGTTGGTTATTTTTGCTCGGTTCTTGTTTGTTTCTAATTGATTCAATGTTTGAGATTGCTCAACATTTTTCACCCATGTCTCTACTGCACTTATCAGAGGGTGTTTTATTTTTGATTGGTTCTATTTTCTTCATGCCATCTTCTTCAAGTTCTTCTCCATCTCTCCCAAAAACTGACTGCAATAGCTATTTAAAAACTCAAGGAAAACTCGTACCCGTGGCGACAGATTACACTGATGAGTCACCACATACCTAGCCCTGACTGCGTTGATTGCGCCAATACTGGTGTGCTGCTTCGGCTTCAACCTGATGATCGAGATGCCATCTATTGATAGACCATATATAGTAGTACCCAATCTTCGTTGTTTCATGCAACTCTTGCAACGTTCCACCGACAACCGTGCAATAAAACTGGAGATGATAAGTGGTGTGCGGCTGCCCAAAATCTCCAGGCATACGCCAACCAAGACGAATCAACGAACCAACTTCCACAAGCAAACCTGTTTCTTCTAGCACGATCGCAGACTAACCAATCACACACAATGGATAAAGAGCCACTAGCTCCAGTGAACAGCGACTCGCTGTTCACGAAAAAGTCATTATCGATAAACAGGTACTGGGCTGGCATACTCAAGCAAGAGCGTATTGGACTTCGGCATCTGCAAAATTAACACCGATAGTTAAGAGCGCTGGTTCGTATTTTTAAAATACCTCGTACTCAACCGATTCCTTTTCCCAAAACCACACAGCATACCCCTAACTATGTTGAGCATCTAATCAAAATTTACCATTGAGCATCCCAAACTGGGGTATGAAGTCAGCATAACCTAGAAAACCCGTGGGACTACCGCGCCTGTGCGATCGCGTACGGCAGCCGATTACGTCATCGCTAAATTGATTTTTTAATCTTCACAAAAAATTGTAGTGTTTTTAGCTAATTGAAGAGGTTAGACCCTCAGAGACAAGCTCAATATCGAAAGTGGGTATGAAATTAGGCTTGTTCTCAAGAGTGGCGAATTGGGTTCCCTGGAAGGACCAGGGCGAACGCATCTTATTTACTAA
>NZ_JACJQM010000247.1:0-5313 GCF_014696655.1 Nostoc sp. FACHB-888
CTCTTTCAGAGACGCGAACGCGAACGCCAACGAGACGCTACGCGAATGCAGGGAAGGGGTTGGGGTTAGGTCTGTATTGAACTCAAATGCAAACCGCTATACCTTCGCCAAAAAAAGAGTATGAAGAGAGAGGGCGCTCTGTAGTAGAGTTATTGTCTTCCCAAACGACAACTCAAAAGCTACAATTGCCCATGTTCGATATCCTATCACTTTTATAATGCCTGCTACCGCAGATCAACGCTACGACGATGCGCCCAATCAGGGCGAACGCACGGTATTTCTGAAACCCTTGCTGGATAAGGGTCTTGACGAAAAAATAGGCTAAATTTAAAAACGCTGAAACCCTTGCTATTAAAGGATTTTTATACTTTAGATGCGTTTGCCCTATGCGCCCAATGAACCAGATCATCAGGGAGCATCCCAGTTTTTACCACAATCGTTACAGTGATATTCTTGTTTACTTCCTGCCTTGCCGTTCTTCTTAATGTTGTTTGACCAGCAGCTAGAACACGATACCGCTATACCCGCAGCAACGTTGTTAGCAACAGATGTATTTACAGGGGTTTCGGCTATATCTGTTGTTAGTGTTGATTGGCTGGCAACAGCATCCGCAACACTAAAGACGGGTGTAATTTGGTTGCAGGTGTAACAGCCAAATGAGGGTAGCTCAATAAAATATGGTTTCTTATTTGGTTCTATTACTAAAGCAAAACGATAGGCATTAGGGTCAGTTTTATTTAGTCCTAATTCATCATTACTACTATTACAAAACTCCGTTAACCTATCTGCAATCTGCTTGAGTTTTAATTCCTCATCAGTTGTAAATTGGTTTGAGTTTGTGATAGCGTCATAGCAATTTTGACCGATATGGACATTTACACCACTGTTCCAATCTGAGCGATCGCACCCAGGATACTCGCTTATATTCGCATTTTGACCAATGAATATTGCACCTAAGTTTTGGTGTGATGCCTGTTTGATGATGAAATTGATATTAGCAGCAATAGTTAATTTTTTGTCCTTAGTATGCCTCATTGTCGAGTCAACTTCATCAAATAGCCAAAGCTCAAACTGTTTTCTTGACTCCTGACCATTAGCACGGATATCTACTTTTTTAGCTAACCAAGCGATCGCTTTTTCCGATTCGGCGTGAGTTGTGCCAGCAACGGGAATAGTCCAGTAATTTTTAAGTGAATCGTGCTGAGGGTTGTAAAGTTTAGCTGTCCCTGGTCGATTTTTAAGAATACAAACAACCAAGTTTTCAGCAGTGGGAGACTTCCCGCTTTCAGTGCCTCCGGTAATTCTCACTCTTGTCCAAGCTTTGACCGTTGCCTCAAACTTGCTAGCAGGTATCCAAAGTTTGCTGATTTCATCTTGGCTTGATTCCCGCTTTTTAACGCGTCGGGTTTGGACTTCTAGAACCATGTGACCACCACGAGCATTGTATTTAAACCTAGGTGTATTCATAGCTCCTGAGACTTCCTTAAGCTTCTCTGGTGCGTCGTTGGTGTTAAGCAGACTAGCCGCAATAAACCGGGAACCATTACGCCCAACATAAAACACTAGCCTATACCCTGTCTCGATATCATCCCAGTCAACTGCATCCATGACGACGCCAACACCGGAGTAGTAATCAATGATTAAATTGCCTACTCTGCTTTGTTCTGTCGCACCGGGGAACCTGCAGGGCGGCCGCATCTAAATTACTCTTGATCAAAACCAAAGTTGAACATCAACGATAAAATCAGCATTTACTGCTTAATTTACTTTTAGAGACTCAAAGCGATCGCTAAATATTTTCGCAATAAGAGGAGATTAATGATAAAAGTACAAGTTCTATTGAGAATAGACTAGTCTTGTTGACATGATGCGGCCGCCCTGGGGGAACCTGTAAGGCAAAGCTAACTCGTTTAGCTTGTGCTGTAGCCGTACAATCTCAATTTGTAATGCTTCAATCTGGTCAGATTGATTTATTCTCTCATAAGTTACATTTTTAAAATCTTCTTCGTAAGCAGTAGTGACATTATCAGCAAACTCCTGCTTAATTGCTTGGAAGTTCTTTTGATAAGTGGATACAACCAATTGATTTTTAGTTAGCCAAGTAGCGTTTAATTCTTTAATCAATTGCTCATGCTGGGTAACAGTCATAACATTTTGTAACTGACTTGACAAGTAAGTAATTACAGACTTGTAAGCCTTCACCTTTAACATTGCCCCAGTGCTAATAATCTCATGTTGCATAGCCAAAGATATTTCTATCAAGTCTTTAGCATTAGTTTGACTGATTACCATATTAACTTGAATATTAAATAAGTTAATATATTTATCAAGTTCATAGCTCAATACATCCCAATCTTTAGCTAGATTAGGGTATCTTTTAGATAGAGATTCTATTAAAGCAGTCAACGAAGAATTAAAATCATTGAAACTATCTCTTAAAATCTCTGTAGAAAGTTTAGCATTAGCCGTCTGTAGAGATTTCGATTGGTGTGATTTTTGGCTTACTTCCTGACGTAGCTTGTTAATCCATACCAAAAACTGTGCTGATTCTTGCTTGAGTTTAGTGATAGCGATCTCTTGTGATGATAATTTTTTATCTCTATCGACTAACTCTTTGACCTTAGTTGATGTCAAACTACGTTCAAGGAATAAATTCTCTGAGACTTCTTTAGCCTCTAACTCAACAGTTTTGAGATGATTTTTATATATCCTTTGAGATGAATCAACTTTTAATTGAACAGCAGCTAGAAAGCCAACTGAAGCGCTAATAACCCAAGTACTAGAAGCCTTGGCAGGGGTAAATAATAGTAAAATACCTACACCAACACAACCAACAGCCCCAAAGGTAACACTATTTATTAGTCTATCAAAATTGCTCATATTACCAATAATTAATAAGGGAAGTCCTGTAACTCCCCATCGTTTTTACTCGACTGTTTCAACACAAGAAAGATTTAGCACGCACACACTTTATATAAACGATGGTACTTAAGTATTGGGTGTTTTAGTTAATAATGAACAGCTCCCAAGTGGCGTGCCAATACAGTTAGGCTTCATGGTGTAGCCTGTTCAGGTGTTGAAGACTCGGTGATTGTTAGAGAGCGAATTAACTCTCGAATTACATCAGTTGCTGGTCTACCTGTGATTGCACAATACTTTGCAAGTTTTTCGCTTTCACTAGATGTCAGATTTAGTGTAATTCGTTTAACAGCCCATTTTTTATTCATGACTTACTCTTGCTTTTAAATTTTTTTTAATTGTCTAGACTTACAAGGTCAGATGCTCCTGTTAACAAATAATCGCTTCAGCCAGATGTTAACCACAGCATACTTGCCGTAAAACTATTTTTAGCACATCCTTTACCAGGGTATTTACCCGCTAGCAAAAAATTTACTGATAAATTATTAATATGAAATTTAGACCAAGTTTAAAATCGCTTCCATTTTCTGTAGATATTGTTAACAAGGCGCACTCAAAGCCAGAGAAGCAAAAGGCTTGTTCCAAGCAAGAACTACCGATTAGATTTCGGTTAACACTATTTTTATATATAGCAATTCAATATTTATCTGTTCTTTACCTAGAGGTTGAATTAGATAAGCTAAACTCTAAATACGAATTGATGCTTAATTACTATATTTAACTCTATAAGTTAACTAAAAGTTAATGCCTCTGGAAAACTTTCTCGAGGCATTAATATTTAATAAATTTTGAATATCTGCCGTTAGTAGAGAAAAGCAATAAAGCTTATGTACAAAAGTAGAGGTTTAGTAATTGCTTAAATGCTTTCAACCTCTCAGTATTCTACTTTTGATTTAAGCAAATCGTTAGAACACTTTCAAGAAAAAATCACGAAACTTTTAGAATTAACGAATATCTCAGAATGGGATGGACAGCTTTTCAGATAACGTGAGAAAAAAATTAAACCAAAAGTGTTTTGCTTACTAGCTAATGCGACGAATGTGTGGCATTTGAATAGGGATTTCAATTACAAATTCTGCTCCTTTCCTGGAAGTGGAAATACATTGCAGCGATCCATGATGTAGTTCGGTTACAATTTGATGGCTGATTGACATTCCTAACCCTGTACCTTTACCGGCGGGCTTAGTTGTAAAGAAAGGGTCAAACACTCGTTTTTGAATATTTTCTGGTATTCCTAAGCCATTGTCAGCAATTCTAATTGCAATACGATCGCTTCCTTGAACCTTTGTATTAATCCAAATCATAGGCGATTGGATACAACTGTGAAGATTCTCCATACCCTCTCTTATGGCATCAATTGCATTGCTGAGAATATTCATAAAAACCTGATTCATTTTCCCCGGATAACACTCTATTTTAGGTAAGGAGCCATATTCTTTAACTACCTGAATTTCCCGCTGATCTGGTGTTGGCTTCAAATGCCTATGGAGAATCATAAGTGTGCTTTCTAGACCTTCGTGAATATCTACTAGTTTGACTTCAGCTTCGTCATGGCGGGAAAAGTTACGGAAAGAGTTAACAATACCAGAAATCCGTTCAGTTCCAATTTCCATAGAGAAAAGGATTTTAGGCAGGTCTTCGAGCAAATATTGCAAATCTATTTCTTTTCCTTTAGCTACAATCTCTGGGGTAGCATGGGGAAACTGATTTTGATAAAGCTTTAATAGTTCTACCAAGCTTTGAGCATAGTCATTGACATGAAAAAGATTAGCGTGTATGAAGTTAACCGGATTGTTAATTTCATGAGCTAAACCCGCAGCTAGCTGACCTAGTGTGGCTAACTTTTCTGTCTGCACAAGCTGAACTTGAGTTTTTTGTAGTTTGTACAGAGCTTTGGAAAGTTCCTGAGTTCGTTCTACTACCCTGTGTTCTAATTCCTGAGTTAACTTCTGTAAAGCTGTTTCCGCAATAGTACGTTCTATAATTTCCTGTTTTAGACGAATATTTTGCTCATCTAGCGCTAAGTTCAAGTAATTTCGCAACTTGATATGGATTTGGATACGCGCTAACACCTCTGCTTGCTGAAAGGGCTTGGTAATATAATCTACAGCACCTAAAGAAAGACCTTTAACCTTATCTACCGTATCGTTAAGAGCAGTCATAAAAATGACCGGAATATCTTTTGTAAGTGGATTCTGCTTAAGTTGGTAACAGGTTTCAAATCCATCAATTCCTGCCATCATGATATCCAACAAGATTAAGTCTGGTGGATCGTATTCAACTTGCTCAATAGCGCTTTCGCCACTAGTTGCGACTGCGACTTCAAAGCCAGCGTCAGTCAGAGCGTCTGAAAATACTTCTAGGTTTGTAGGGGTATCATCTACAATCAAGACT
>NZ_JACJQM010000248.1:0-5303 GCF_014696655.1 Nostoc sp. FACHB-888
CACAAGCATCGCCTCTCCCGGAAAACTAGTTTTTTTGTACTATATTTTGAATTTCAAAATGGGGGTTAATACTCTATTTATTTCAAAATGAGAATTGCTGAGAATTGGGAGATAGTTCAGACACACAAGTGTAAGCTAAAATATAATGCCTGCATTTTGAAATAGTGGCAATTGAATTACTTGGGTTTGTTTGGCGTTATTCAAATTGGACAAGGAAATGCCCAGCAACCTAATACTGCGATTCTGCAAGTCAATTGATAAAAACAGTGTTTTAGCTGTCTCAAAAATCGTATCAAGTTGACTGATAGTAGCAAGCATTGTCTTACTGCGGGTTATCTGATGATAGTCAGAAAACTTGACTTTCAGAGTTAATGTGCGTCCTCGTATTTTGTGCTGCTCTAACCGTTGCTCGACAATTTGGGCAATCTGGTCGAGTTCTTGTAACATTTGTCCGATATCGTTTAAGTCCTGTGCAAACGAGGTTTCTGCACCAATGGACTTACGAACCCGATTCGCTTCAACTGGGCGGTCATCTTCCGCCCTGGCAATTTTGTAGTAATAATTCCCTGCTTTACCAAAGTGGTGTGTTAACTCAGTCAGCGATCGCTCTTTCAAATCTGCCCCAGTATGAATGCCGAGTGAATGCATCTTCGCCGCAGTAACTTCTCCTATACCGTGGAACTTCTCAATCGCTAGCTGCTCTACAAAGGCGATCGCATCCTGGGGTAAAATCACCGTTAGTCCATTCGGCTTATTTTGCCCTGATGCCATTTTTGCTAGGAACTTGTTAATTGACACGCCTGCGGTTGCTGTCAACTGAGTTTCCTGGAAAATTGCAGTTCTGATGTATCTTGCGACAGTAGAAGCGTAGGGAATGTTTTGCTTGTTTTCAGTAACATCAAGGTATGCCTCATCTAGTGCAACTCCTTCCACTAAATTAGTATAGCGTTTGAAGATAGCGTGGATTGCAGAGGAAACTTTTCGGTAAACGTCGAATCTTGGCCTGACAAAGATAAGTCCAGGGCATTTGGCAAAAGCGGTTATGGATGGCATGGCTGAGTGAATACCAAACTTACGAGCTTCATAACTCGCTGCTGCAACCACGCCTCGCTGATTGGGACTGCCACCGACTACTAACGGTTTGCCTCGGTAGCTAGGGTTGTCTCGCTGCTCGACCGATGCGTAGAAGGCATCCATATCAACGTGAACTATTTTCCTGGTTCTAGCGACAGATTCTTGTCCCAAGGGTAGCTCCAGCACAAGCAGTCTCGTTTTTCACACCATTTTCAAGCAAATCAAATCCTAAATTAGAAATCCTATAGTACACTAGCACTAGTTTGAGCCAAATTTTGCAGATATGCAAATTATTTAAAGCTTGCTTGAACTTTCTACTATCAGCCCCGATTGGTTTTTCTGTTATTGAGTAAGCGTGACAATGTGGCTCAAATTTGGTGTAGCTCCAGATGGACAATTAGTCTGTGTTGAAGATGTTGGTAGTGGTAAGACTGAGCTTTTATGCCCTTACTGTTACGGGAAGCTAACTGCTAAGAAAGGCAAGGTAAAGCAACATCACTTTGCACATTCTTCAGCAACCTGCCTACCTGTAGCTAACCGTGATTTTCCGATTTTACCACTCTACGATAATTTCAATATTTACCTATCGCGTAAAGATTTAGCACAGTTAAAATTGCTGTGGAAAGAATACGGCTCAATCAATTATCCTATCAGCCCTGGTTTAGTTACCCCGGGACTTCTCAAGGCTGGAATGTTCCAAAAAAATGTCTATCTAACCCCTCCAGCTTATGAATTTACTAATTTAGGAAAAATTCCTGTTGGGGCACTAGAATTCAGTTTATTCAACGAAGTGCAAGAACCCCTGTTGCTCAGAAAGCTACTGAAGCTAGAGCTAGCAGCCAAACACGCATTATACAAAAATGCGCCGGATAAGTCATATCGGCTCACCGATTTAACACTTTATCGCGCTCAACTTCAACGCATTTTATCTTGTACTCTGTATTTTTTAGAAATTCAAACTAAAATTGGCACTTTGCACAAGATAGGAGTTACCGCCAGATCCATCCAACAGCGATTGACAGAAATAGAAACGGATTTACTTATCCCTTATCAAACTGTTGCTATTCAAATACTTGGAACTTGGCTACATAGAGGTAATGTAGAACTATATTTTAAACACCGCTATCATAATTACAATTATCGCATTGGTAGTTTAACTGAGTACTTCAAATTTGGTGCTACCGATGCTAACGCTGCCCTACATGAGCTACAACAAATGAAAGATAAAGTACTTTCTACAGTCGAGATAGACATTCTTAAGGACAACATTAGCTTATCTCAAGTTGCTATTTAGCTTATACCATGCGGGAGCAATAGTCAGATTCCATATTTCTATGCGATCGCCAAAGCAACGCTAATTGCTATTTATTAGACTTTTTGTGCTTTGTGGGGTCAACTAACCGATATGATTGGTCAGATTCACTTGTTGGAGGAAACGGATTTCCAGCAGTTGATGTTACCTCTAGCCCTGTGCCTTTCCCATCAGAATTGATTACTTCGTACTGTCCACTGGTGGGAGTGCGTTCGCCTGGACTATGCAATGAAGATTGAGCCTCCAATGTTTGATCATCTGACTGGCTTAACTGTGCAGTGCCAGCAGTATAAATTAGATAAAACTGTCTCGTAATTTCAAAACCTGGAACATAACCACCGTGGAACGGTATTTCTAATAGTTGACTGAGCGCCCCTTTAATTTCTGAGATTGGTTTAAGCAGTTTTTCGTTGTCCTGGCTCCATCTAATAATTTGTGCATCTAGCAATTCTTGAAACTCAAGAGCGTGTAACGTCGCATCCTCTGAGGAAGTTTGGCTATCTACAACAATCGATAACTTAAGAGTGAACAAAAGTTTCGTTTGTATTTGTGAAGAATCATCATTAGAGGTAACTTGCGTACAATACTCGTCTACATGAAAACCAAACTGAGCCTTAAAATGGGAAAAGCTCTGTGTTTGAAGTTGTTCACTAAGATATGGTAGCAATCCACTATCGGGATCTAATAGGATTTGGCGGACGATTGGTATTTGTATCATAAATACTCTACAAATTTTAAATTAGACGTTTTCTTGACTAACAATTTCACCAGATTCAGCACTTTGAGGCATCCATCAAACTGACGAGACTTAGCTCAATCGCTCTACCGATTTACTTAAAACATCTTTGGTGCTGCTTTTTTGCCAGATAATTGCTAAATAAGTAGCGTCTGGTTCAACAACTCACGATCCCTGTTGCTTTCGTGAAGTCCTACATACGACAACGAACATCTTTCATCCGACGGAACTCGTATCACACGACCCTGCCCCAAGGGTTACGGCACGGTGGATCGACATCCAATCTTTGACCAGGCTCACATGATGGTCGTTCTGCCCTGTGTTGCAGGTCGCCAAGAGGAAGAGTCGGTTCCCCGCGATCCTACCCACGCTGTCCATGATCTCATTCAACGTTGTCCGGCCAAGAATCTTCACTTTCGCTACCTGTGGAGCGTAGAGGAAGATTGGCACATAGCCCTTAAATGTGCCAGTTAGTTGACGGTTAGCACCAATCTCCTCAAAGCATTTCGCAGACATTCTCCAATCAAGATATGAAAGTGTGCCGTCAGAAGTTCTCAATATAAGGCACATACTGGTATCTCGTTCACAGTAATATCCAGACACGCCATCGATATTAGACCATAACTCAGGGTCATT
Source organism: Nostoc sp. FACHB-888 (assembly GCF_014696655.1). NCBI lineage: Bacteria > Bacillati > Cyanobacteriota > Cyanophyceae > Nostocales > Nostocaceae > Nostoc > Nostoc sp. FACHB-888. The sequence goes on from NZ_JACJQM010000248.1 coordinate 3,759, forward strand.
GCCAGGGCGGCCGCATCATGTCAACAAGACTAGTCTATTCTCAATAGAACTTGTAATTTTATCATTAATCTCCTCTTATTGCGAAAATATTTAGCGATCGCTTTGAGTCTCTAAAAGTAAATTAAGCAGTAAATGCTGATTTTATCGTTGATGTTCAACTTTGGTTTTGATCAAGAGTAATTTAGATGCGGCCGCCCTGGGGTCATTGCTGATTTGCCTTGAGAAAGACAGCAGTTCGCCATCGCTCCACGGCTGAATGATTACATTGGGCGCGTGGCTTGTCCCGTAGGGCAATCCATATACCGTCCAGGCTCCGTTGTGAACCCGAGGAAGAAAACCCTGGCGTAAATGCGATTCAATGGAGAAGTCCATCGAAAGCACGTAGGGAATCTCAAGGCTGTGCGGTGTCAACAGAATGTGATTCTCAATGTCAATGCTGTCATTAACGGTTTTCGATCCGTGCCCATTAATGACAAGTGCACAAGAGCAAAGTAATTGAATATTATCCTTCGTCGGCACTACAGCATCCATTTCGTCCCTCAACAACGTGACCTTCGGGTTAGTAGTTAGAAATAAAAATTACTTAACTATAAGTAATCTAGTGCCTTTTTCACCTGATAATTTTTTCAACGCTGTTCCTCCACAGCGAGAACTCTTAACCCTTTATTATCTGCTTGTTAGGAGTCAAAACCGCAAAACAATCTTGAAGTACAATGATGAGTCAAGAAGCGATCGCTTAATACTTGCATCTGTGCAACAGATTATGCTGGGGCATCTGCCCGAAAAAGAGATTTGTACTGAATTGGTAAATTCTTCAGCAAGAGACTCGTATTTTCCATCGATTTGGTGTAACTTGTTATTTCTGTGAAATTATTAATACCTAGCTTCTCCCAAATTTACCCATCCAAATTTTGAGCCAATGCCTTTGAAGGAACAGCCAATGAAAACTTCTAATGATATAGATACCAAGAAGATCATCAAAAAATCCGACAAGCTTACCCTGAGACAGATGAAGTTAATCGAGGAGGCAGAAGACCAACTTCTTCAAGCTAATACTGTCAATTCATCAACCCCTGTGGTTGAAGAGAAACCAGTAGCGATTCCAGAGCCTAGAGTTCCTGACTATATTCCGTTCCTTGATAATCCTCCAGTACAATCTGTGGGCAACTCTGGCTGGCAAGTTTCTGATGTCTGGCGTGATATCCGAGTGGATGATTTTTGTAATTAAAGCAGACAATTTGTATTCCCAGACGGTTAATCATCAAGGCGGTTGCAATTATCCACGCAGTATTGCCGCCTGAGAAGCTTTTGTAAACTATCTTTGCACTCAGTCAAAGCTATAGTTGAATTGTGCCTATAATAAATTACGGCTAACTATAATTAAAAGTTAGCACCATGTAAGTGTGTATTGCTGAATTACGCATCAAAGGCGATACCAAAGACAAGCAAAATTTATCGGCAGCGCAATAGTTTCTTCGTTGCCAACATGCACCCAGAGCGATCGCATGTTGGTGAAAGTGTAGTGTCTGGGGAAAAGTAGTTTTT
>NZ_JACJQM010000249.1:0-5300 GCF_014696655.1 Nostoc sp. FACHB-888
TTTTAGTTATCTCACCCCATTCAGATTAAGAAAACCAATCATTATAACACAAAATCAATTCTGCAAGAGGTCTATTGTAGGATATGCTGCTACTTCCCTAAATTGTGCCAGTAAATATAAAGCATGGATATGTAAAATATAGTCTGATTTTTCTAGTAGCTCTTCTAAATTGTTACTCAGTTTGTCTAAAATTTCTATTAATATAGATGTAATGGTTTCTCGCTCTTCAATGGCTCTTTCTAACGCTAAACGAGGAAATTCCTTAGTGTTATTTTCTAGTTGAGCTAAAATTTCTTCTATTTGCATCTGACCAAGATTAGCACTATTACTACTAATTAACTTAAAGTAGTTTATCAAACTGTGTACTGTAATTTTTTAATTTTATCAAAACAGAATACATGCGTCAGTCGCCAGAATACAGGAAAGGTATAGTAATAGTTGGTTCTCGTTCTAGTTGTTGGGCGAGTTCATTTTTTCTTTGTTCAATTGCCATCATCTGCTGTAGTTGCCTGTCATAAGCAATTTCTTGGTCTGTGGTCAACACCCTAGTAACGGTCAATCTCTTGCAGGTAAACGCGAACCATGTCGGAACTAGGACTGGACATACAACTTGAGGCTATTTAATAACCAGGGCGGACTTAAACTATACATCAAATAATTCAATTGCTGACTCAATTTTCCTGACTTAAATAGCCAAAAAGATTAACTTGGCGCAGACCCAATTCGTCGTTATACAAGAGTATTTTAGTTTTTTGTTTGTTTAACCAAGCTGATATTCTACATTCATGTTGATCAAATCGGCTGCAACAACCTCTGCCACAGCCGTGTATATCTCTGCTGGTCATTTGTCGTTCGCACAGCTAAAGATATTGCTTTTTTGTCACCGATGACGATCGCCAACTTCCTTGCACGGGTAAGCCCTGTATAAAATAGGTTACGCGATAGCATCATATAATGCTGCATATACAATGGAAATATCACCACGGGATACTCTGAGCCTTGGCTTTTATGCACTGATACAGCAAACGCCAGAGTAATTTCATTCAGGTCAGCATAATCGTAAACAACAGCCCGACCACCATAATCAACTGTAACTTCTTGCTCTACAGTGTCAATGCTCAAGATATTCCCTAAATCACCGTTAAACACTTCACGGTTATAGTCATTGGTTAGTTGGATAATGCGATCGCCTTCGCGTAGAATCATCCCACCCCTATTAATCTCCACCAAGTCAAGGCTAGGCGGATTGATCAGCTGTTGCAACACAGCGTTCAAGTTGCGAGTTCCCACCAGTCCCCGCGACATGGGGCAAAGTATTTGCACATCTGTTGCCGGATTAAAGCCCAGTCGGGGAATCAAATCGGTGATCATTGCCTGTACCCCGTGTTCTGGCTGATTTCCTCCACCATGCCAAATACAATCTGACACGGGATTATCAGAGATTGGCTCAAGCGCCGGATATTCTCCCTGGTTAATTTGGTGTGCAGCGGTGATGATTGCGCTCTGTTGGGCTTGCCTAAATACTTGCGTTAGCCGAACCACTGGTACTTGAAGCGAATTTATTAGATCAGCTAATACTTTTCCTGGCCCAACTGAGGGAAGCTGGTCGATATCACCTACTAATAATAGTTGCGCTCCTTCTGCTACTGCTTTCACCAAAGAGTGTGCTAGGAATAGGTCAAGCATTGAAGCTTCATCAACAATAATTGCGGTGTGCGGCAAAGGGTTATCGCTACCGCATTTAAACCCCATTTTCTTGGGGTCAAACTCCAGTAGGCGATGTATGGTCTTTGCTTCAAGTCTGGTCATTTCGGATAGTCTTTGTGCTGCTCTCCCCGTTGGTGCAGCTAGAGCAATCGATTTACCCATTGCTTTCCACAAGCTGACTATTGTATGGGTGGTGAAAGTTTTCCCCACGCCAGGACCGCCAGTGAGAATCATAAATGGAGAATAAGCCGCCATCTCCACAGCTTGCTGCTGCTGTTGCGATAATTGTATTTTGTGACTAGCGGTAAAACGTTCAATCCAACCACGAACACGAGGCATATCCTGTGCAATCGGTTGGCGTAATCTTCGAGAGATTAATTGCGCTAAGTTCTGCTCAGTATGGAAAAACGTTGGTAAGTAGCACAGTAGTAGTTTCTCGCCATAATCATCTCGAATCCTCTCCCTGACCAACTCCTCTCTGGCACCCATATCTTTGATGATATTGGTTATCGCATCTTCTGTCGGCTGATGCTCCTCAGTTGTCAGCAGCTTGATGACTTTTTCGATTAGCTCTGGCTGTGGTAAGTAGCAATGACCATCTTCTGCGGCTTCACTTAGAGCATGGGTTATTCCAGCGCAGTATCTAAATTCGCTATCAGGTGCAACTCCCAGGTTACGCGCAATCTTGTCAGCTGTAAGAAAACCTATACCGTAGATATCGGTCGCTAACTGATATGGATTATGGGTAACTGTATCAATAGCTTTGTCCTGGTATTGCTTGTATATCTTCACCGCGTATGTTGTTGAAACGCCGTGGCTTTGCAAAAATACCATCACTTCTTTAATCGCTTTCTGAGTTGACCAGGCATTTTTGATCAGAGTGATCCGCTTTTTGGCAATACCCTGGACTTCAATCAGTCGCTCAATTTGGTTTTCAATGATGTCGAGTGTTTCCAAACCAAAATGTGCAACGATACGCTTGGCTGTGACTGGACCAACTCCTTTGATTAGCCCACTGCCCAAGTATTTCTCAATTCCGGTGAGTGTTGCTGGTTTGGTTTCTTTATAATTGGTGACTTGGAATTGTGGCCCAAACTGGGGATGCTCTCGCCAAAAGCCTGTTAGTTGAAGTGTCTGCCCTGGCTGAATGTTGGCAAAACTACCGACGATTGTGGTTAAATCTCTAAATCTGGGGCGTACCAAACGCGCCACTGTATACCCCGACTCCTCTGAGTGGAAGGTCAAACGTTCTATTACTCCAGTGATTATTTCATGCTGGGGAGTAGCGTTAACTTGTTGCGGGGTAGGAGTTTGGAAAGTGGACATTTGGTTTGGGCGAAAATGTTTCGTGCTGTCGTTACGGCAAAATATTCAAAGATAAGTATTAATTAGCCATTAATTTAGTACATATATACTAAAATATAATATGCAATTGTCTGCTGGGACAAAGCATTTAATATAAACCATCCATAACCCATCTGCTATGCCGAAGCGCCTTCTTGTGGTCGAATCTCCCGGTAAAATCAAAAAACTCAGTTCAATTCTGGGTAGTGATTGGATTGTAAAAGCTAGTTGTGGACACATCCGAGAACTGAGCAACTAAGGAGATGATTCATTGGGCTTTAGCATCAACGACGGCAGTATCAAGTGTAACTATGTACCTCGTGACCAACGGTCTAAAGAAACGATTCAAAAACTCAAAGCCGCAGTCAGACAAGTTGATGAAGTGATTCTAGCAACTGACCCAGACCGGGAGGGAGAAACGATCGCTTGGCATCTCAAAGAAGTGCTGGGGTTGAGAGATCCAAGGCGAGTTGTGTACACAGAGATTACAGCATCGGCGGTGAATCAGGCGATCACTAATTCCAGAAAACTCGATTTCAACTTGATTGGTGCGGGACTGTGCCGAGATTGTCTGGATAAGTTGGTGGGGTACAAGGGTAGCCCCCTGGTTTGGGCTTTGAACAACGGAGCCAAGAGTGTTGGTAGAGTCCAAAGTGCCACATTACATCTAATTTGCCAGCGAGAGAGGGAAATCCAAGTTTTTATCCCCCAGGACTACTGGAATGTCTGGGTTGATTACACTGAAGGATTTCGGGCTTTTTATAATGGGGCAGCCGATTCTCGACAAGAAGTACAACAGCAAGAAGCTGAAACTTATGATGATGCAGGAGATAACACCAAACAAGCCCTTGAGTCTAAGCGTGTTTTATCTGAAGCGGAGGCAACACGACTAGTTGAACAGGCACGGCAGCATCCGCATAAAATTATCCAGGTTGAAGGGAAAACTATTACTCTCAAAAAACGCAATTATGTGCAGTTAACGAAAGACCACTTACAACCGACAGCTTTGGGTTTGGAAGTTGACGCTTTTTTACAGAAGGCATTACCTGATTTACTAGAGGCACAATTCACTGCCAAAATGGAAGATGCTCTTGATGCCATCGCCCTTGGTAAACTAGGCTGGCAGCAATATCTAAGTGGTTGGAATCAGGATTACTTTGTACCCGCACTATCCAAAGCCAAAACGCTAGTTGCAGGAGCATCAAGTGCTACAACCTTTGTTGAGCGCAAGTTTGACGTATCTAAAACTCATTGCCCTCAGTGCAATAGTTTGATGTCCAAAATCCCCAGCAGCAAGGTTAAGAAAAAATACTTTCTCAAGTGTACCAGTGGCTGTGAAAATGCCGTACTGTTTTGGAGCGATTACAGCAAGTCTTGGGAACCACCTCACAGCAAAGAAAGTGCAACTCAACAAAAGCCTCCATTTAAGATCACTTCGCATCCTTGTCCCGTATGTAAAAAGCCTTTAGAGGAGTATATCTATACAAAGGGTGGGCAGCAGAAAGCGATGCTTCGCTGTTCAGACCCCCAGTCTCGCCAAGACAATAAACACAAGGATGTAGCTTACTTTAATACAGCTTCATGTTGGTGGAGTCCAAAATTCGGTGAATTGGAATTAGCAAAGTAATCTTTATAATAAACCTTAAATACAGGGCAAGCAAAATACACCAAAGGCTCAAAAATTATTGAAGCCCAGATTATCAATAAACTAGGCAAAACGATCTAAATCTTACACAATCATGACAATTAAAAAACATATTAATCTTAATCGTGGATGTTTCCTTAATTCCACAAATAAAAAGATAATTGTCAATTTAGCCACAGGTGATATCTTAAGTTTAATAACCCAAGAATTAAAAACTCGTTACTCACCAGAAACTCAAAAACTTGTACTCGAAGAAACTTCAAAGCTGTTACCTGATTTGGTATTTCAAGAAATGTTACAGCGTCAACAGCAGGTAGTGAATGTTAACCCTGATAGTTTAATTGTGGTTAACTGTACGATACAAGAGACAGAGCTTGATGAGTTTGGGTTTAATTTAAATGTCGAAGTATATTTTGTGATTGCAGATGTTAAAGGTCAAAATCACTTTCGTGCTAATCGGATAGTTCTTTGGTCAGATATTTGGGGTGATGAAGAACAGCTTTTTGATTTAGAAGATGAGCTAGGTGAGCAATTCTGGACCATCAGTGAGAGGTTAGAATGATTGCACTTTTGTCAAGAGGGTGCGGGAAAAGGCGATAAATCC